>CAYSGX010000486.1:1988-2503 GCA_964430605.1 uncultured Chitinophagaceae bacterium | reverse complement strand
CCCCCGTTATTTTAAATTATTATATGTAAGTAGTCCGGCTGAAAAAGGCAGTAGCCTGTTTCAGTTTACCAATAGCAATAGTTATTTTTCTGATATTACCTTATGTTTGTGTTGTAAGGAATTTTGCGCTACCAATAAAGCATCGCAAATTATTAGTGAAACATTATCGCCCACAGGTAGGCTAAGTGTTTTGCCCTTGCAACATCGTTTTACTACCAGTGGGCGGTTTCAGTTTACCAGTGAAACGTCATGTTTTACCAGTCAAACACGGCAGTCTACCAGTAGGCTGCCATACATCACCGTTCAAGTTAGTAGCCCACCAGTGGGGCACGATAGTTTACAGGTAGGCTATCATGTTCTACCGGGTAAAAAAGCCTTTTTTTTGGCAAAAAACGGCAAAAATCAAATAAAAAATCTTTTTCTAACCCTAAATCAATAAATCATGGCAACATTTATTAATCCAACCGACACAGGTTTTGGTATTCAATTAGAGAAATTTAGAGGTAAATTACCGG
>CAYSGX010000486.1:0-1978 GCA_964430605.1 uncultured Chitinophagaceae bacterium | reverse complement strand
CTCCGGTAGAAATAGCCTCTTCTGATGCCGATATAGCGTATTATTTAGACGTAATGCTGGCACAAGAAAGTACTCAGGATTTTTCAGAAAGTGTAACCAGTTACAAAAACTTGTTGCGCTATGGCAACGGCACTCAGGTATTAGGTGCATTTCCGCCACAGCCGCAATTGCCCAATTCCCCCGCGGTGCCGGCCAATGTGCAAGAGCGGTTTTCAAAACTGGTGCAACGCATTAAAGGCAGTCCCAACTATACCAAAACTATTGGTGAAGACCTGGGCATTGAAGCCGATACCTCTGCTTTCGACCCAGAAGCGGGCAAGCCTGTAATTAAAACAGCTTATAGCAGTGGCGGCCACCCCGTGCTGAAATGGAAGAAAGGCAAGTTTCAAGGGGTAGAAATTTGGAAAAATACCGGTAGCGGCTGGGTAAAACTCGATACCGACAGCAGCCCCGATTATACCGATAAAACCGAACTGCCACCCGTAGGGCAAACAGCAGTGTGGAAGTATAAAATGATATACCTCTATAAAGATGCAGTAGTGGGCGAGTGGAGCGATGAAGTAACCGTAACAGTATTGGGCAGCGTGTAAATATTCAGCGATGATTAAAGACTTGCCAATCCCGATATATTTCGGGATTGGTAAGTCTAAAAAATAATAACCCCGGTAGCCGAAAAAGTAAAAAAAATGACAATAGCCAGTGTAGTTTCAACAATCGGAACAATTCCGTTGTTTTCAGTAAGAACATTTCTACCTGCTTTCCTGACAGCTTTATTTCTAAAATATCCAAATATATTTCCTGGCATTGATGAAGGTGCTACACAAATTGAAACCAGCTCATTCTTGGCTAATTATTGGCTGCTAATTTTGCTTGGAGTACTATCAATTCTTGAATTTGTAGGGGATAAGATTACTGATGTAAGATTAATAATGAAGGAAGCAGAAATCTATATGAGACCTGCTAGTTACCTTGTCGTTGAGTTAGGTCTGCTTGACCAAAGCGCAAGCGAAGTTATAAATCAAGTTCATTGGGCAAGTTTTAATCCAATGTGGTTGTTAGTAATTTTCGGAACATTGTGTGTTTACACTCTCGCATCTATCAGAAAAGAGTTCATTGAATTTTTACAAGATGTTGATGAAGATGATAATTTATTCATTGGACAATTTATTAGTTGGATTGAAGACAGTTTAGTTCTATTTGGCTTCTTGCTTTTAATTTGGGCAGGAATAACCATGACAATTATCTATGGTATTATAGTAATTACTTTGATTTATTGGAAGAAGCACAATGAGAGAAAAATAGAAAAACAAAAGTCAAGTTGTGAAAACTGTGGCGAAAAAATACTTCCATTTTCAATTAATTGCTTTAAATGTGGGAAGCAACAAAACAAAATTTTTGATATCGGCATTCTTGGTCAAAAGAAAGAAACATTGGTATTTGATGTCAAAGACCACCAATTTAATTTACTATCACACAGAAGGTGTTCAAGTTGCGCCAACAAGTTCGAAAGCAATTCAACCCAACAAGTTTGCAAATGTTGCAGCAAAAAATTATTCAGCAAATCAGCATCTGAATATTTTATTAAACAACTCGATAAGAAATTTTATAAAATTCTATTCTATTCATTTTTATTAGGGTTCATTCCAGTAGTAGGTTTTATTATAAGTGCTGTCATGGCAAACATTTATCTGTTTTCCCCTTACAGGAAGTACATATCGCAAAAAGACAATTTCTTGACCAAAATATTCATAAGGATTGTAGGCTTGATTTTCTTCATTTTTGGAATTGCTTTCGGTTTTTTAGCTGCTCCTGCTTATTGTTTTATGCGTTATTATATATGGAAGAACGAATTTAAAACAGCCTTAAATTGATTAATTCACTAAACAACAAACACTAACTAAAATGGAAAAAAAAATTGATGAATCATTTGAAAATAAAATTTCAAATCTCGCACCCGTTTACCAAGAGGAATTTAGAA
>CAYSGX010000485.1:0-2521 GCA_964430605.1 uncultured Chitinophagaceae bacterium | reverse complement strand
GCAATATTTCATTGAGTTTTTTCTGTGCTTCGGCTTCGGCAATTTCTTTCAGTTCACCCTTTTCACGTTTCAGCTTTTCAATTTCAGATTTGGTTTTGTTTAGTTCTTTTACCTGTTCCGATTTCTCATTCAGTTCTTTTTGCATCGCATTGTATTGTTCCTGATTTTCTTCAGCAATACGAGCCTTCACTTTTTGCTCAATCAATTTACTTTCTTCAGCAAGCTGCTTTTTTAATTTCTCCTGAAAAATTTCGTTCTCCTGTTTTTTCTTCTGCTCAAATTCTTCTTTTGCTTTGTTTAGCCCCTGCAATTCAGTTTCAAAGCGTTGCTTCTCCTGTGCCAGTTGCTGCTGATACTTTTTCTTTACCTCATCTTCTACCTGGTGGGTTAATATATCCTGAACATCTATGGTAGTGCCACAATTGGGGCAATTTATCCGGTTGGTATTTGACATCTGAAACGGCTTTAATAAAACACTTAAAAATACTTCAGTTTGAAATATACGTAAATGTTTTAAGTAACAAAATAAGTACTAAAGCAATAAGTTGATTGTGGTTTTAAATGCCCAATTCTACCTGAAACATTGTGCCCCAGTGATTCAAATTATTATTGATTGAGTAATTGCCATCTTTTACATTATAAAACATGCTCCATTGTGCTTTTACCCGGTGCTTATTGAAATATTTAGTTGCACCCAATTCAATAATATCTGTTTTCTTTTCTAAAGCCATTATAGATTTATCAGGCTGAATAAATGAGTAGCGCGCTGCAATTTCGTAGTTGCGTTTAAATACATAAGATAATTGTTGATTAACGCCTTTGCCATCATATATAAAGCGAATGCTGCCTGACTCATTTGTTGTTATGGGGTTATTGGCCCTTCTGTCCATATATTCGGCATAATAAGCCCAACCATTGTATTTAAGCACCAAATCAAAAATCAAAGTACCGAAATTTCTTTCAGCATATAGCTCTTTGCCCAACTGGCCACCGGTGCGCTGCCCTTTGTGATTATAGCTATAGCCGCCTGCCAGTGATAATTTTGGCTTTGGTTCGCGCTCTAAATCGCCTTCAGAATAATCGCCTTCATTTTTAAATTTGCCGAATGGCAACAACTCTACTCTTCCGGTATAAGCCAATCCATTATTTGTAAAGCTTACACTTCTTCCATCTCCGGTTGAAATGGCTCCTTTCAGGTTTAAACCCACTTTGCCAATTTCTTCATTGTAATATAGTTTTATACCAAAATCTCTATCAACATTAAAAGTGCTGTTTACAATTGAACGGTCGGCAAATTGCAATTGCCCTGATGAATTTACACGCTGACGATTCCCCGGTAATTTATTTTGCCCGAAAGCCACATAAAATTTAGGCGTAAAATTGTAAAACAAAACCGCATCGCGCACAATATTTACAAAGCCAGAATTTTCAAAATCGGTATCGGCACGTGCAAAAGAAAGCTGAATACTGTAAGATAGTTTTTTAGTGATAATAAACCCGTCTATACGCATTCTTAACCGTCTTACACGGGCTTCTACCTGGCTAATACCTAAATCACCGGCACTGTTGGTATATAAGCCCAACCTATTCTGCATCCTGAACCGAAAGTTGATATAAAAAGAAGAATCTTTTGTTGCATACTGAAGCCCTTTGAACTTGTATATGGTAGCTCGTTCGTCTAATTCACCTTGAGCAAAAACAGTTTGTCCCAAAAACAGCATAATTGCTAAAGAAGCAGTTCTGAAAATTTTTATCACGTTTGTGAATGTTAAGGTTTGGATTTTTTAATTTTCGGCAAATGTAGGCTTAATATCAGGCTAAAATATTACTTCTATGTAAACAAATTGTTAAGCAAGTGACTTATTAATACAATAGTTAACAGCAATATTAACAAACTGATAATTATTGCTGATAAACCAACCGTTATTTTTGGGCAAGATTTAAACTTAATTATAATGATTAAATATTCCGAAGCAGTAATAAAACAAATTGCAGTGCATCAGGTTGGTAATAAGCAGGAAGGTGAAGATTTATTTCTTTCCGAAGAAAATATTACGCTCAAGGGTAAGCAACTACACGATATTTTACTGAAATATTTCCTTTCTAATTTCACCTCGCCCGAGCGGTTTGAGTTTACTTTTTCAAACAGCGATTTTACGCTGAACCCAATTTACCAATATGCCACTACCCTATTCGATAAGCCCAAATTTTTTCATGAGCAAAGTGTGAATCTGGCAAAGCATTTATATGAAACTTCATTGCATCCTAACATAAAATCGGGCGATTTTTATGTGGCATTACTTGAAAACATTGAAATAGATGGCGAAGCGGTAGATGCTGTGGGACTGTTTAAATCTGAAACGAAAGATACTTTTTTGAAGCTCCTCTCCCACTCCGGCAATTTTGAATTAGCACATGAAACAGGCATTAATACCGACAAGCTCGATAAAGGTTGTCTTATTCTGAATGTAAAAAAAGAGAGTGGCTACAAAATATGTATCGTAGATAAATCTAACAAAGG
>CAYSGX010000484.1:0-2524 GCA_964430605.1 uncultured Chitinophagaceae bacterium | reverse complement strand
TTATATTTCAATATTAGTCTGATGCTTTACGGTATAAACTATTGTAACCCCGTCCCGATAGCTATCCTATCGTGTGGACACATTTTTATTATAACCACATAAAAGAAACATAATTGTTATGTCTTCGTTTCATAGTGTTTTGACTCTATTATTAAGGTCTGTTCGCTATTGTATCCCGCTTGTCGGGACTATGTTTCATTTAAAACAAGCATCAGGCAATCATAGTTTTGCAAGCAAAATTCACAATAGCGGCAAATCGTACATTATACCAAATCTATGTTTCTATTGTGGTTAAAATTTTTAGACAATGTAGTATTTGTGTCCACATGACAGGATAGCTATCGGGATTACAATAGTTTATACCGTAAGGGATTAAACTAATATTGAAATATAAACGGTATTAATTTCTACCTGAATTCTTTGGTTTGCCCGACCATTTTCTGCCATAATTACCGCCTGATTTAGCAGCGGGTTTGGCATTGGGCTTTGGCCGTGAATGCCCTGCTCCTCTCCTGCCAAATGCCTTCGGAATATTTTTTATTTCGCTAACCGGATAGTTGTCGATTAACGGGAAAGGATGCTCTTCAATAACATCTATTTTCTTGGCAATTAACTTTTCTATGTCTTTCAAAAAAGCTTTTTCTTCGGCATCGCAAAAAGACAATGCTGTGCCTTTCGCACCTGCTCTTCCGGTTCTGCCAATTCTATGCACATAGGTTTCAGGAAGATTAGAAATTTCGTAATTAATTACATACTCCAGCTCATCTACATCAATACCGCGCGCGGCAATATCGGTAGCTACTAATACCCTGGTAGTTTGCTCTTTAAAATTACTCAACGCGCGCTGACGCGCGTTTTGCGATTTATTTCCGTGAATGGCTTCCGCTTTAATTTGGTTTTTCTCTAAAAATTTCACCACTTTATCGGCTCCGTGTTTGGTGCGTGTAAATACTAAAGCGGTTTTAATTTTTGGGTCTTGCAGCACATGCAGCAGCAAATTGTTTTTATGCCCGCGATCAACAAAATAAATGTATTGCTGAATAATATCTACCGTAGATGAAACAGGCGTAACCGAAACTTCTTCAGGCTGATGTAAAATAGAATTGGCAAGCTTCACAATTTCGGGCGGCATGGTGGCCGAGAAAAACAACGACTGCCTCTTCTTTGGCAACACCGTGAGCAATCTTTTTACATCATGAATAAAGCCCATGTCGAGCATTCTATCGGCTTCGTCCAACACAAAAATTTCTATATCGCGCAAGCTTAAATGCCCTTGGTTCATCAAGTCTAACAACCTTCCGGGTGTAGCGATTAAAATATCTACCCCCGCATGAAGCTTAGTTGTTTGCGGGTTTTGATTTACCCCGCCAAAAATTACGGTGTTGTTCAGCGAAGTATGCCTTGCATAAGCGTTAAAGCTCTCGCCTATCTGAATAGCCAGTTCCCGGGTAGGCGTAAGAATAAGGCTTCTTATTTTTCTTTTCTTTTCGTTGGTTTTTACCGCGCTTAATAGTTGAATAATAGGAATAGCGAAAGCCGCGGTTTTTCCGGTGCCTGTTTGCGCGCAACCTAATAAATCTTTTCCTTGCAAAACAACAGGTATTGCCTGCGATTGAATGGGTGTTGGGGTAGTATAACCTTCTTCTTTCAGAGCCAAAAGAACAGGCTCTACAATGCTTAATGAATTAAATGACATGTGAACTTTTGATATTAATAAATAGAGAGAGAAACAAAAACTTGTACTTTCAAATCGGGTGTAAGTTACGCTTTTATCGGCATAAAAGATTTTTGGAGGCTTGCTACAGTTATTATTATTGCAATAACCAGCCGGTATATCAACGCTTCAAAATAGCCGCTGCCACTTGTTGGGCCGCGTTGTATGAACTCATGCGTTGTTGCATGATATCAGCTTCTGCCGTTTTAATTAAACTCACCGTTTCCGGGCGGTGCAAAAGATGTTGCAATACTTGCTGTTGCAGCGTTTCTCTGAAAGCATACAACTGTTGCCGCTGCCTGTTTTGCTGAAAATAGTTGTTGGCTTTTTGTTCAGTAACAAACTGTTCAATGGCCTGCCAGCATCTGTCAATACCTTCTTTGGTATAAGCCGAACAAATATCAGCTTTAGGTATCCAGCCGTTACCGGTAGCCGGAAAAAGATGTAGTGCCTGCCGGTATTGCTGTGCCGCTCTTTGGGCTTTGTCAAAATTATCGCCATCGGCTTTATTAATAAGCAGCAAATCGGCCATTTCCATAATGCCACGCTTCATGCCTTGCAGCTCATCGCCTGCACCCGCAAGCATCAGCAACAGGAAAAAATCGGTGAGATTTTTCACCGTAGTTTCCGATTGCCCCACACCCACCGTTTCTACAATCACCACCTCAAAACCTGCCGCTTCGCACAACAAAATACTTTCGCCTGTTGCCTTAGCCACACCACCCAACGCATTGCCCGAAGCAGTGGGCCTTATATAGGCGTTTTGATGATTCACCAGATTTTCCATGCGTGTTTTATCGCCCAGAATAC
>CAYSGX010000483.1:0-2526 GCA_964430605.1 uncultured Chitinophagaceae bacterium | reverse complement strand
CAAAAAAATGCCATAGGTTTTAACCTGTGGCAAAAAATAAGCACATTTCGGACACCCCGATTTCTATCGGGGCAGGATAACAACGCACATTTTCCGAAGAAGCCTCCTAAAGCATTCTATCGCATCGCACTATCTTTATGCACTGAATGAAACTATTAGTTGTAATAGCAGGCCCCACCGCCATAGGAAAAACAGCTTTTGCCATTGCTTTAGCTAAACATTTCAATACCGTAATTCTTTCGGCCGATTCGCGGCAAATATTTAAAGAAACCACCATTGGCACTGCCAAGCCTTCTTTGCAACAACTAAATGAAGTGCCGCATTATTTCATTAATCATATAAGTATTCATGAAAGCTATAATGCCGGAAAATATGAGGCAGAGGCAATGCAGTTATTAACTGAATTGTTTGCTGAAAAAGATATGGTAATACTGTGTGGCGGCTCGGGTTTATATATTGATGCTGTATGTAAAGGCTTCGATGAAGTGCCTGAAGCAGATGATGCTACCAGAAAATATTTAGCCCAATTATTTGCAGATGAAGGCATTGCTGCCTTGCAACGTATGCTTCAGGAAAAAGACTCCGATTATTTTCAGCAGGTAGATTTGAATAATCCGCAACGCATTATGCGTGCCTTGGAAGTGTGCCTCACTACTCAAAAACCTTATAGCAGTTTCAGAAAAGCGACAGTGAAAACACGCCCTTTTGAAATACTGAAAATTGCCCTGAATACCGACAGGGCTGTTTTATATGAGCGCATCAACACACGGGTAGATGCTATGATGAATGAAGGCTTGCTGGAAGAAGCCAAAACGTTGTATCCGTTCAGAAAAAACAATGCGCTGCAAACCGTAGGTTACGAAGAATTGTTTCAGTATTTTGAAGCAAAACATACTTTAACGGAAGCCGTGAATTTAATAAAACAAAATACCCGCCATTATGCCAAGCGGCAGCTCACCTGGTTTAATAAAGACAAAAACTATAATTGGCTGCAACCCCATGAATTAAATGCTGCCATTGCTTTAATTGAAAAAACTTTACGGCCTTGAGAAAAATTATCGCTTCTTACGGCAAACTGGAAAAGCCCGTTATAAACATGTTGCTGGGCGAGTTTTTTCTGCAAATTGTCAATGCGGTGTTTTTCCTTTTTCTGAATTTCTATATGATAGGTGAAGGCTATCGCGATTATGATATCGCCTACTTCGTTTCGTTTCGGTTTTTATCGGTAATGTTATTTTCGCTGCCATTGGGATTATACATTAAAGGCAAAAAACTGAAGCCTTTCTTTATGGCATCGGCCATTGCCGTGCCGGTGGTGGCGCTCTTAATTTTGTATGCCATTACTACCCGAAACGAAATACTGTTAACAGCAAGTTTTATTTTATGGAGCATCAGCTTTTCGCTGTATCAAATACCCGCTTTGCCATTTATATTATTAAACAGCAAAAGAGAAAACCATTCGGAAGCTATTGCTTCTTACTTTTTAACATGGAGCATTGCCACATTTCTCTGCGGCTTGTTTAGCTACTTTTTGGCTCTGTTTGCCCCGCAATTATTCAACGACCGGAATATTCTCATTCTGTTTTCACTGATAGGTTTCATAAGTATATGGTATGTTGCCAAAATAGATTTAAAAGAAAATGTTTCGGCTGCCACACAGCTAAAAAACATCTCTTCCGATTACGACTGGAAACTTATTTTCAGGGTTACATTTCCCACGCTTATTATCGCGGTTGGCGCGGGGTTTACCATTCCGTTTATCAATTTATTTTTCCTGAAAGTGCATGGCATGGATTCTAAAACCTTTTCGGCCATTGGCTCCATCAGCTATCTCCTGGTTGCGCTGGGCGTGCTGATTGTGCCCGAAATAAAAAGGCGCAGTAACTATTATGTTGCCATCACTTTTATTCAGTCTTTATCTATTGTTTTTCTGTTGCTGATGGCAACAACCGAATACTATAAGCACTTATGGTATGCCCTGCCTTTGGCCGTTGTATTCTTTACCTTTCGCCAGCCGCTGATGAACGTTGCCGGCCCCATGACTTCAGAGCTTACCATGTATTATGTTGGCAACCGTAACCGTGAAATGGTGAGCGCGCTGAACGCT
This sequence comes from uncultured Chitinophagaceae bacterium, assembly GCA_964430605.1. GTDB lineage: Bacteria > Bacteroidota > Bacteroidia > Chitinophagales > CAIOSU01 > CAYSGX01. The sequence continues at coordinate 419 of CAYSGX010000483.1, read as the reverse complement.
TCTATTTGGAGTGGCAGTTGGTTTATCAGCTCACAGATATTCGGCTGGTTAAGAAGTTTCGGGCTGAGTTATGTGAATGTGTTTTTAATCACCGCATCTTTATATATTATTGGGGTGGCTTGGTATTTCTTCTTAATTAAAAATTACTACAAAAGAAAAGCGGCAGGCTTAACCTGCGAAGAAGATTAATATGCTGAAAATAGGACTCATATCTGACACCCATAGCTATCTCGACCCCAAGGTAATAAAACATTTCAGCGATTGCGATGAAATATGGCACGCGGGCGACTTTGGCAATAAAGCGGTAGCTGACGACCTGAAAAAAATAAAACCACTTAGAGGGGTTTATGGCAATATTGACGGAGCCGACATCAGAACAGCATTTCCCGAGCATCTTGTTTTTACAGCCGAAAGGCTGA
>CAYSGX010000482.1:0-2530 GCA_964430605.1 uncultured Chitinophagaceae bacterium | reverse complement strand
GCGGTGCCATTTCATGCGAGCTTCTTTCCAATGTTCGTACCATTGCATTTCAGTACCCGGGCGCACAAAAAACTGCATTTCCATTTGCTCAAATTCACGGGTTCGGAAAATGAACTGCCGCGCCACAATTTCATTTCTGAAAGCCTTGCCTATCTGCGCAATGCCGAAAGGTATTTGCTGCCTTGAAGTTTTTTGCACGTTTAAAAAGTTCACAAAAATGCCCTGTGCCGTTTCGGGTCTTAAATAAATGGTATCGGCATCGTCTGCCACCGAACCCATTTTAGTGGCAAACATCAGGTTGAACTGCCTCACATCCGTCCAGTTTTTTGAGCCTGAAACTTCGCAGGCAATTTCAAGGTCTATAATAATTTGTTTCAGTTCGTCCAGATTATTTTGTTCCAAAGCAGTTTTAAAACGCGCTTCAAAAGCATCTGCTTTTTCGGTGTTCCTTAAAACGTTTGGATTGGTTGCACGAAACATGGCTTCATCGAAATTGTCGCCAAATTTCTTTTTGGCTTTCTCTACTTCTTTGTCGCTTTTAGCTCTTATTTTATCAATGCCGTCTTCAATCAGCACATCAGCACGATAGCGTTTTTTGCTGTCTTTATTGTCAATCAGCGGGTCGTTGAAAGCATCCACGTGTCCACTGGCTTTCCATGTTTTGGGGTGCATAAAAATGGCGGCATCAATGCCCACAATATTATTGTTCAGTTGCACCATGCTGCGCCACCAGTAGTCCTGAATATTTTTTTTCAGTTCAATGCCATATTGCCCATAGTCATATACTGCGCCTAAACCGTCATATATTTCGGAAGAAGGGAAAATGAAACCGTATTCTTTGCAATGCGAAATGATATTCTTAAAAATATCTGCCTGTGAAACTGCCGTATTACTCATGGGCGCAAAGATAGAATTATATAAATTCTAATTTCAAAACTCAAAGACCAAAATTCAAAAAAATACAACGACAAACAATGTGCGAAACAGAAATAATGGCATTACTGGTTAAGATTCTTTTTCAGAAATTTCTTTCAGCTTGTTTAAGCCTTTTTTGAAATCATCGGCAATATAGCCTTTCATAAAAAACATCATTACGTTTTTCGGGAAAGGCGCATCGGTAGCGAAGCCCCAGGTTACTTTTTGCGCATTGCCTTGTTGTTCAATTTCCATAAAGCCTTTGTTTTCGGCTTCCCATGGTTTTACGAAATGCAGGTCGTATTCAATTCGGCTGTTAGGTTCAACCAAAGTTTTTTCAAGCCAGCCCGTGCCTGCTTTTTTGTTGCCTTCCCATTTATAAACTGAACCTACCGTACCGTCTTCGCCTTCAATAGCAATTTTCATATCAGGGTCAAGTTCGTTCCATGGCGACCAGTTTTTAAAATTCGACCACAGGTTTATTTGTTCAAAAACTTTTTCTACGGAAGCATTTATAGTTACCGATTCAGCAACTACAACTTTATGTGGTGCAAACAAGCCGATAATGCTTACTATGGTGATAACAGCTAAAACCAACGCACCAATTATTTTCAGAAATTTCATAGATAAATATTTTGAAATTGAAAGTTATGGTTTTTTAACCACATGGGAAAACATAGTTTACATGGGTTGTATGACAAATTGCATACCAAGATAGATATGGTTCGACAGGCTCATCATGACACTAATGAAGTTATTGTCTCTCTGAGCCTGTCGAAGAGTATTTTACACAGAATTATGTGCATTCGTCATATACCCTATGCAGTTCAATTACGGCCTAAAAACTTCAGGTTGTTCCACACAATTTCCAAATCTTTATATAACGAATAATCTTTGGCATAGAGCAAATTCAGGCGGGTTCGGGTATTTTCAGAAAGTTGTTTATCCACGTGCATATCTACAGGCGTAAGTACACCTTTTCTCAGTTTTGGAAACTGATAATTATCGCTTTTCAATGCGGCCGCGTCATAACCTACCCAACTTTTATTTCCGAATAAAACACTGAAAATATTTTGTAAAAACTGAACGGGCTGTTTAACCAGAAACAACAAAACAGGAAAAAGCAAAAAAGATAAAATACAGAAACCAACATCAAACAACCGTTTATTGCGCTGGCTCATAGAGGTGGTAATATTCAGGTTAATATCTATGGCATATAAATCTCCGGCAGTATTTTTTGAATTGCTGCCAATAATGCTCATGCTGTTTTCGGGAATAATTTTATAGTTGAGCGAAACTCCCAATAATGTCATCCATGAAATAATATCTACATTAGGAATATCCTTGCTGCAAAAAATAATTTCATCGGGCTCGTAGATAGAACAAATGTCTTCCAGCTCGCTTACTTCACCTAAAATATTCTCTTTTTTCGCTGAAGATTTTTCAGGCAAAACAAAACCTGAGAATCGGTGATTCACCCCTGCTTCGGTCATTAAACTTAAAGCCCTTTTCCCTTCAGCTTCACTGCCAACAATAATGATTTTTGGCAATGCTTTATCTTCCAATTGTATTTTTCTTCTGAAAATAATTTGTGCTAAAAACCTGATACCAATCA
>CAYSGX010000481.1:1738-2590 GCA_964430605.1 uncultured Chitinophagaceae bacterium | reverse complement strand
GCATAGGCGCCAGCTTCAGCTTAATCAGCAGGCTCGACACCCCGAAAATTCCTATCATTTTTCCTGCCAGCAGCCCTGTAACAACTCCCAAAGCCACCGTGCTCGTAGCTTCGTCAACAATGCTATCCCCGAAAGTTACACCCGCATTCGCTAGCGCAAAAACCGGCATTACAATAAAAGCCACAATGGGGTGCATATCGTGCTCTAATTTCTGTAAAGGAGTCATCGCGTTTTTTGTCAAATCCTCCATATCATCAAGAATATACAACTGTTCCGATGTCAATGTAGGTATTGTATCATTCGGGTCGGCATTTTTAAATTTCTCCAGGTAAGTTTTCATTTTATCCATAAAATATACCTCGCTTATTTTGGTGGTTGCGGGAATGGTAAAGGCAGCCAGGATAGCCGCGATGGTAGCATGAACGCCCGAAAGCAGGAAAAACAGCCAAACACCCCCTATTCCCAGCAAGCCATAGTAGAAAGTATTGCGTACGCCAAGCATGTTTGAAACAAACAAAACAGATAAGAAAACCAGCCCCATGCCAAGATTTCCCAATGAAATATCGGAAGTATAAAAAAGGGCGATAACCAATACCGAACCAAGGTCGTCAACAATGGCGAAAGCGGTTAAAAATATCTTCAGCGAGCTTGGCACTTTGTCGCCCAAAAGATAAAGTATGCCTAACGCGAAAGCCAAATCGGTAGCCATCGGTATCCCCCAGCCATTGGCAGCGTCTGTATCACCATTGAAATAAGTATAAATCAAAGCGGGGAATATCATTCCGCCTATACCGGCTACAACAGGCAGAATCGCGTTTTCAGGCTTGGAAAGTTCGCCCCCTACAATTTCTC
>CAYSGX010000481.1:0-1728 GCA_964430605.1 uncultured Chitinophagaceae bacterium | reverse complement strand
ACAAAGAAAAAAACCGCCATCAGCCCGTCATTTATCCAGTGATGAAGGCTTTTGTTCAAGGTCAGGTTTTTATCTAAGCCGAAAGAAATTTTATACTCCCATATTTCGTGATACCAATGAGACCAGGGCGAGTTTGCCATCACGATAGCTGCAACGGCTGAAATAATGAGCACAATGCCCCCTGTAGACGATTTGCTGATAAAACTATTGACAGGATTGATAATCCACCTGTCAACGGGTGTAACTTTCATAAATGTTTGTTTTGAGAATTTCGCAAGATACATAGTATCTGCGAAAAAAAGTCGCCAATTTAACTCCTGATGCAAGCGTATTACCACCCCCTTGGTAGCATCCGCTACCCAAAATGAAAATCATAGGGTCTGCTAAGGAAGTTTGTTTAATTTAGATATATGGGCAGAAAATACGCTATACGCAACCAAGGCGCAGTATATCTTGTAACATTCACCCGCGGTGAACCGGGTAAGTTTTTAAACAACCGGTCTGCTGAAAGGAAAGATAGTGAAGGTATATGTTAGAAGTTGCATTAGCTTTCAGAATACAGAAAAAACGCTGCGGGCATTTCTGGGAAAAATAAATTTTGAAATTTCAAATCAAAAAAACTACTTTTGCATTCCTAAAATAAACAAACACAGTATGCTAATTATTGATGCAAGAGAATCTGATTCAATTGACAAGGCTTTAAAAAAGTACAAAAAGAAATTTGAAAAGTCGGGCACTTTAAAACAGTTAAGAGCCCGTCAGGCTTTCACTAAACCTTCTATTGCCAGAAGAACAACCGTTCTTAAAGCCGCTTACCGTCAGCAAGTTTTGTTGGCCGAATCTGAAGATTAATTCTTTTCAGGCTAAAATATATACAAGCCGTTTTGAGCAATCAAAACGGCTTTTCTTGTTTTGTTTCAGGCAAAAAATACACCCGTTTTTTTGAAGTTTAAAATCATTGTGCTATATTCATGCGGCAATGTATATAGAAAACTTCCTTTCTTTTTTGCAATATGAAAAGCGGTATTCCGAAAAAACGCTTATTGCCTACAAAACCGATTTACAACAGTTTATTGATTTTCTTCAGTTTCAGTATCAGTTAAATAATCCTGTAGAAGCATCACATTTATATATCAGAAGTTTTATTATCACTTTAATTGATAAAGGTGTAACTCCGCGTTCGGTTAATCGTAAGATATCGACCCTGAAGTCGTTTTACAAATTTTTAAAGAAGCGCCAGTTGATAAATAAAAACCCCATGCTTAAAGTAGTGTCGCCCAAAACCTCGAAGCGGTTACCCGTATATGTAGAAGGCAACGCTATGCAAAACTTACTGGGGCACGATTATTTTACCGATGATTTTGAAGGGCAGCGCGATAAACTTATAGTAGAGCTGTTTTACAATGCAGGCATCAGGCGTGCCGAATTGATAAACCTTAAAGTAGCCGATGTCAGCATTAGCCAAAAAACGTTAAAAGTTACGGGCAAGGGAAATAAAGAGCGGCTCATTCCGTTTAGTAACGAGTTGGCAGCCATTATTCAGCATTACATCACCTTTAGAAATGAGGTAGCCGATGGCGCTGTAAACAGTCTGTTGCTTACCAAAACCGGAAAAGCCTTGAATGAAACCTTGGTATATAAAAAAGTGAAGCATTACTTATCGCTGGTAACTACTTTAGATAAAAAAAGCCCGCATGTATTAAGGCACACTTTCGCAACACACTTAAC
>CAYSGX010000480.1:0-2591 GCA_964430605.1 uncultured Chitinophagaceae bacterium | reverse complement strand
CCATCACTTTTGAATTTAAAGAAAGCGTTTTTTATTTGACAGTAGCCAATAAAATGTCAGCTAAAACACCTCTGAAAAAAGAACGTAGCGGGATAGGTGCTGAAACCTTAGACCAAAGACTAAAAATCATTTATCAGAACAATTTCAAACTGGAACGTTTCACTGAAGGAGACGTTTACATTGCCCACTTAAAAATTAATTTACTTGAACACAAAGCTAAAATGCTTACTGCTGGATGATGAGCTACCGGGGTTGACTTACCTGAAAATGCTCTGCGAACAGCTTCCTGAACTGGAAGTTGTAAAGGCGTTTAACAATCCGAAAATATTTTTAGCTGAACTGCCTCAACTTGACTTTGACCTGTGTGTTCTCGACATTGAAATGCCGGAAATGAATGGTTTGCAGGTAGCCAATTTATTGAACGGAAAGCCTGTTGTTTTCACAACAGCCTATAAAGATTATGCTGCCGAAGCTTTTGACCTGAACGCCATTGACTATATTAGGAAACCGATAAAATTAGACAGGCTGAAACAAGCCGTTCAAAAAGCGATTCATCATATCGGGAACAATGAAAAACCTGCTGATAAACAATTTATACAGCTAAATACGGATAAAGGGAAAGCAATACTGTTTTTTGATAAAATAGCCTACATCAAAACTTCTGAAACGGATAGCAGAGATAAAACGGCACGGCTTTTTGACGGAGAAGAATTTGTTCTGAAAAACATTTCATTTGACAAGCTATTAAAAATTCTTCCGGTTGCTGATTTTTGCAGAATCAACAAAAAAGAAATGGTATCGCTAAAAGTTGTTCGGGTTTTTTCTTATGATGAAATCACAACAAACATTCCGGCTGCATCAGGAAAAACAATAAAACTTTCACTTAGTGAAACCTACCGGAACAAGTTTCTGGAGAAGGTGAAAATTTAAAGTAAAACTGCTGTTGGCAGTAGTTGTTCTTTCTTCGCTTTTATCATTATCTGTTTATTTTCAAGTTTGTAAATTCACTAAAACGGTTAACGGCTTCATCAAAGGTCTTGTTTTGATGTTTGTTTAATGGTTTGAAAAAATCATACTCTAAATCAATTCCGTTTTTTAATATGGTTCGTTTCCAAGTTCCTATAACTTGTCCGTTAAAAACTATCATACAGTCATAACGAAATGAAGCGTTATTTTCCAAAGCCATTATTGCATTTCTGTCTTTGTAACCCATTATAAATTCATCATAAATCGGCAAAAGATAAATTTTGTCAGGTTGCTTGTCTGTCAAAGAAATATTTGGATTAAAAAAGTATTCCTGTTGTTCAATTATTTCCTTTTTCAGAAGCGGTTTAATCATTTCAATACCTTTTTTACAGTCGCTTATTGTCAGCCCCGACCAAGTCGCAAAATCCTTTACTGTTGCGGGGTTTCTGCTGTTAAAATAACGTGTGGTAAGTTTGGCTAATGCTTCATCTTTTTCCAACGATTTTTTGTGCTTAACTCTTTCGTCCAATAAGGCATAAGTAAATTGGTTGCCTTGTCTTGCACCACTGCAAATAATCCCTTCCAACTCGGCATACATCATTATATAGCTTAAACGATGTCCTTTGGCAATGATTTTATGCTTTTTAAATTCTTCGTTTATATTATCACGGGTAAGTTGCTTTCCGTCTTGTAAAGTTTTAATCAGAATATCGTTGCAACAATTAAAAATATTGTCGTCTAACTCTAATTGGCGATACATATAGGCATTGGCTTGATGAACTCTCGGTGCGGTTAAATTCAGTAACCAACGAATATCTTTTGCAGAAACAAAATGCCAAGTCGGACGAAGCAAATGTGTCCGCAGAATTTTCCCTTCATTCAGCTCGTTTTCAATATCGTTGTCCGAAAGATGTGGCAACCGCAAACCAAGTCCCCATTTTGTTTGAGCGTATTCCTGACCTTGCACAGCACCAAGCCATTCTACCATTTCAACAGCCGATTTTATTTTCGTGTCGGCAAGTTGTTGGTTTGAAAGTCTGTATTGGGCAATTTCTGTTAAAGTCATTCTTTGTCAAATTTCTTTCGTTTCATTGTTGGGACTCTGTTCGTTGTTTATTGTCCCGGTGTTGCTGTTTCTCGTATTTCAACACTCGTGTTTTGTCCGCTTAATATTGGGCATTTCTTTGCAATCTTTGTCGCTTCGTCAAGGTTTTTAGCTAACACAATGATGTAACCTGCAACAGAATTATTGTCGGCAATGTGCGGTGTTTCAACAACTTCGTTGTTTGGTTTTAGCACTCGTCCTTGTCGGGAAAAATGATTGCCACCGTCTGCAAGTTGGTCGTTGTCTGCAATTTCGTTTATCCAACTCATCCACTGTTGCATATAGGTTTCCATTTGCTTTTTGGTTGGTTGTGCTTCCTTATTTGTTATGTCCATACGGAATAGCAATACAAATTCTTTCATCTTCCTTTATAGTTTGCTAGTATTTCGTTGTTTATTCAGTTAGACGTTCTGCCAATCCAATCAGAAGTCCTTCAGCCCCACGAATGTAGCAGAGCCGATAAATATTCTCATAATTAACCACTTCGCCAACAAGTTCAGCACCTTGCTTTGTAAGTCGT
>CAYSGX010000479.1:0-2593 GCA_964430605.1 uncultured Chitinophagaceae bacterium | reverse complement strand
TGTTGAAAATGCAGTTTTCGTATTCGCCTTTTGTCAGCGTGTCGTTTCGGTCAAAAGTTTTGTCTTGTATGTATGTTTCCTGCATTTGTCTGTTCTGTCATTTGGAACGGTGTCTTGTTACACTTGCCACTAACACGCTGACAGTTTTCTTGCATTCATCTGCGTAATCAGCGAAATCTGCGGGAAACACAAATATTTAACACGACACTATGCAAGCACCGGCTCCTCTATTTTGTGCATCCACCCGAAACGATCGGGTACTCTGCCGTAACGAATGTCTTCTAAATCGTTTTTCAGTTGGTAACAAAGCCTGTTTGGTGAATCAGCGATTTCATATCGCTTACCTCTGTTACCCAACACCGCTATAGGGGCAACTGTAGCCGCGGTACCTGCGCCAAAAGCATCTTTTAAGTTGCCGTTGGCATGTTGTTCAAAAATTTCATCAATACTGATTCTGCGCTCTTCAACAGTATATCCTTTTTCTTTTAGTAAGGCAATTAAACTATTTCTGGTTACGCCATCTAATATGGTTTCATCTTCTAAAGTAGGCGTGGCAACTGTCTTTTCTCCAAATTGAAAAAATACGTTCATAGTGCCTATTTCCTGTACCCAACGGAATTCAAAAGGGTCAGTCCATAAAATCTGGTCATAGCCTTCGGCCCTGGCCAATTTTACAGGATACATGGTAGCGGCATAGTTGCCGGCAGCTTTTGCCGCTCCAACACCACCTTTAACGGCACGCACATATTTATCGGTAATTAATACTTTCACAGGCGCACTGTAATAAGTAGCAACCGGACAAGTAAAAATCATAAACCTGAATCTGTCACCGGGCTTAATACCCACACTTTCATCGGTAGCAAACATAAACGGCCTTATATACAAAGAGCCGCCTTCAATACTTGGCACCCAATCTTTATCTAAAGCAATCAGGCTATCCAGCGCTTTGCTAAAAAGCGCTTCGGGAACCTCTTCCATACACATTCTGAAAGCCGACTTATTAAGCCTTTCTAAATTCTTTTCGGGGCGAAAAATCTGAACAGCGCCATCGGGTGTACGATAAGCCTTCATACCTTCAAAAATCGACTGCCCGTAATGCAAAGCAAAGGTTGCAGGATGTATTGAAATATTATCAAACGGCACTATCCGGGCATCTCTCCACTCACCATCATAGAAATCGGCAATAAACATGTGGTCGGCAAAACTTTTCCCAAACTGAATATTGTTAAAATCTACCTGTGAAATTCTCGATTCTTTCGTACGCTCAACCTTAATGTTAAATGACATATCTTCTTGTTTAAAATGCTTGAAATAACAAATTCAGGTTCTAAAAATAATGATAACTTCGTTTAAGATACTGATTTTTGAATAAAAAAATAGAAACTTAACATGATAAATGTTGATAATAATGGCACTTTGAACCTCTTTCTGAAAACAGAACTATTTGATGTTCAGGAGGAAACGAATCTCGTTTTTATTAAGGAATTAAAAACCTCAAAAAAATATCCACTTGTAATTTTGTGTGTTCAAAAAGAAAATCCACAACTTTCTGAAAGTGAGCAGGCACAATTACTTAGAATATTAAGTTATCTGAAAAAAAGTTTTGACGATACTCCTGTAATTATATGCACTTCTGAAAATCCGGTTAGCTACAGGCAATTAAAAAAAGAAGCGCCTTTTGATAATCTTATCATTTTTGGAGGTAACAGAAAATTACAAGGGTTGAATATTGATTCCGGATCGGGATACAAGCCAATTCATATTGACAACGAAACCTTCTTTTTCTCTCATGATTTAGCGACATTAGAAAACGATGAAGCTAAAAAGAGAATGTTAAGGCCCGCTTTAGACCAGTTAAACCTAAAATAAACATCAATGCGACTCGTATTTGCCACACAAAACCAAAACAAAATAAACGAAATACAAACCATGTTGCCCCCCTACCTGCAACTGCTTTCTTTGAAAGATTTAAACTATACGGAAGAGCTGCCTGAAACACACGAAACACTGCACGAAAATGCGCTTGAAAAAGCAAGGTTTGTTGCCGGAAAATTCAACACCAATTGCTTTGCCGAAGATACCGGGCTGGAAGTAGAAGTACTTGGCGGAGCACCGGGGGTTTATTCCGCACGATATGCAGGCGAACAGAAAAACCATACGGATAACATAAATTTACTATTAAAAAACCTGCAAGGAAAAACGAACCGAAAAGCCCGGTTCAGAACAGTTATAGCATTAATTCTAAATGGGAAAGAACACCTCTTTGAAGGCATAGTAAATGGCACTATAAGCGAAACCCCTAAAGGAACAAAAGGCTTTGGCTATGACCCCGTTTTTATTGCCGATGGGCACTCGGCAACTTTCGCGGAAATAAGCATAGAAGATAAAAACAATATAAGCCATCGTGCCCGCGCTTTTTCCGCTTTAAAAACTTTTTTGCATACTTTATAAAAAAACTTTGATAATCCGGTTTATTTACACTATTTTCATGGCGTAAAATAATTGGCAGTGAAAATCAGCTACATCAACGAATTTACTGAAGAGCAGGTAATAAACGGTTGCATTATGGGCGACCGTAAGATGCAGCAATTGC
>CAYSGX010000478.1:0-2596 GCA_964430605.1 uncultured Chitinophagaceae bacterium | reverse complement strand
GTCCGAGATTATAAATTCAGAAAACAAAAAAATAAGATTTAAAAATGTTTTTCCTTAAACGGAAATAAAATAAGGTTGAAAAGATGAATAAAATCACTACTTACATACTATTACTACTGTTATCACTAAATGTTGTTGCGCAAGACACTACTGCTGTAGAGCAAAAAAAGCCCATTAATCCGAAAAAAGCCGCAAAGCAGGCAGATAAAAAAATAAAGTTTGGAAATATTTATGCCGCCAGTGATTTGATGGAAGAAATTATGGAATTGCAGCCCAACAATGCCAAAGTAGCTTATAAACTTGCCGAAAGCTATTTTGCTGCCCGCGATTATAAGAAAGCTGAACAATGGTATGAAGTAGCTGCCAAAACCGACCCTGTTGCCTATCCTTTGTCGCCATACTGGCAGGCGTTGATGATGAAGTACAACAGCAAATACGATGAAGCCAAAACCTTGTTCGACAGTTTTGCAAAAAGCTATTCGGGCGATAATGCTTCGGTATATAAAGCGTGGGCAAAAACCGAAAGTCAGGGTTGCGATTTGGCGAAGCAGTTGCAAGAAAATCCGTTGCAGGTAAACGTAAATCACCCGGGCAGTGAACTAAATTCTCACTATTCCGATATATCGCCCATGCTGTGGGACGACAACACTTTGCTGTTCGCTTCGCTGCCCACCGATACCGTAATTGTAATTGACAAAGAACAGGAAACGCCCGATTATTTCATCAAGTTTTATTCGGCTAAAAAAGAAGGCAACACATTCATTCAGGCTGAACCTTTTACTAAATTTCAGTTTCCGGGAAAACATGTTGCCAATGGCGCTTATTCTACTAAGAAAGATAGATTTTATTTTACCGTTTGCGCGCAAAATGAGAAGAACAACAAAATTATTTGCAATATCTACATGAGCAAAAAAGTAAATGGTGAATGGCAAACGCCTGAAAAATTAGGCGGTGAAATAAATTCAGATAATTACACAAGCACCCACCCTTTCGTAGCGAATTATAAAAATGGCGAGATATTGTATTTCGTATCAGACCGCACTGACGGCAAAGGCGGAAAAGATATTTGGTACTCGATAATTTCTAAACAACTGCAACATAGTGAATCCAAAAATTGCGGTTCAAAAATCAATACCAACCGCGATGAAGCCACACCGTTTTACGACAACAAAACAGGCATGTTGTATTTCAGCAGCAATGGACATGCAGGCATGGGCGGCTACGATATTTTCAAAGCCACAGGCGAAGCGGCTAAGTTTACCGACCCTGTAAATATTGGCTATCCGCTTAATTCAAGTACCGATGATATGTATTTCCGCTTTGAAAACAATGAGCTGGAAGGTGGCATGTTTGTTTCCAACCGTCCCGGAATTATTTCCATAAGAAGCGAAACCTGTTGCGATGATATTTTCATGTATGGTTACTACGATATAAAATATCTTGCCGTGAAAGGTTTCGTATATGATGAAGACGACACCACCAAAACGCCTATCGAAAATTCAACTGTTGCATTAGCGTTAACTGCCGTGAAAGATGTGCAGGGCGACATCAATATCGGCAGCGATACCGTGCAAAAAGACAAGCCTTATTTCTTTTCTATCAACTTCGATAAAGATTATAAAGTAACAGGTTCGGCACAGGGATATTTGTCTAACTCGGCAATATTCAGCACACAGGGATTAACCAAAAGCGATACGCTGCATGTGGACATTTACCTGAAAAAATTTGAAAAAGAAAAAGTCTATCGCCTGAAAAATATTTACTACGATTACGACAAGTGGGATTTAAGAGCCGAATCAGAAAAAACTTTAGATACGCTGTTCAAGTTGCTCGAAGAAAATCCTTTGATAATTGTTGAACTGAGTTCGCATACCGATATACGAGGCAGCGATGCTTACAACTTAAACCTTTCTCAAAAACGTGCCGAAAGCTGCGTGAATTATTTAATCAGAAAAGGAATACCTAAGCAAAGAATTATTCCGAAAGGCTATGGCGAAAGCAAAACGCTGGAAGACTGCACCAAGTTTCCCGATTGTCCCGAAACAGGCACAGGCGATTGCCCATGCCACCAGATAAACAGAAGAACAGAATTTAAAATTGTTGGTGAATTAGATGCACCGCTGAACTATCAGGAAGATACTATGGAAGATGTGGGTGTAGATAAAGGAGCGGTGGAAGAATTGAAACGGAAGAAGTAAACTTATCATTAGCGATGGGTTTAAACCCATCGCTACGAATAAGACGAAAAAACACTAAAAGATTTTCCGTTATGCGGCAGCGTAAAGGACAACAACAAAATGAATGAACAAAAAAACATACTGACAATTGCTCCATTTTTGGCAGACGACTTCGTTGACTTGGACGAATCAATTTTTGACGCAGAAAAATATTCAGAGTTTTTAAACCAGAACTTTGAACGACTTGGGACTTTTAAGAAATACCTGATTTGTAAACTTCACGACAGTTGGGTAATCGACATTAATCAGAACTTTGACACATTGAAAATTTCGCTGAACGACTTCTCAACCTATGTTTTTGCTGATAAAATAATTGAAAAATTTAACTTAACTATTGACCCCGACAACATTTCGTTTCC
>CAYSGX010000477.1:1204-2597 GCA_964430605.1 uncultured Chitinophagaceae bacterium | reverse complement strand
ATTGTGAGCAACCTTATGGGGCAAAAACGTCCTGACGAAGTTTCAACAGCCATAAAAAGAATTATTGTTTTCAGTGTAGGATTAACCGCATTAATTTCTTTGCCTGTATTGTTTTTCCCCGATGCGTGTATGCGGTTTTATACCGTAGATGAAAATGTTGTGGCAGGCGGCAGGCATGTAATTTATGTATGTATTGCTTCGCTGCTTATTTATGCTTCTTCTACCATTATGTTCAATGGCATTGTCAGCACAGGCACTTCAAAAGTTTCTTTGGGTATAGAAGTAATTGCGGTAATTGTATATCTTGGTTATATCTGGAGTATATTCCGAATTGAAAACGTTTCGCTGCCTTTGGTGTGGACAGCCGAATTATTTTATTGGTTTGTTATAGCCGCTATTTCATTTATTTATCTGAAAACAGGCAGGTGGAAAACAAAGCAGATTTAGTTGAATTGCACGCAAAGACGCGAAGCCGCTAAGAGAAACTCCTCGACTTTGTATTTTTACAGCCTTATTAAAATTTCTGAATCAGGAACCCATGAATGACAAACTCAAAAAATTAGAAGATAAAATTGCTCAGGCGAAATTAGGCGGTGGCGAAAAACGTATCGCTTCGCAACATTCAAAAGGAAAGCTGACTGCCCGCGAAAGAATAGACTTGCTGTTAGATGAAGGCAGCTTTGAGGAAACGGGTATGTTGGTTACACATCGTTGCAGCGATTTTGGAATGGAAAAAGAAGTCTATTTGGGTGATGGCGTTGTAACAGGCTACGGAACGGTGAATGGCAGGCTAATATATGTTTTCTCGCAGGATTTTACGGTTTTTGGCGGCTCGCTTTCGGAAACACATGCCGAAAAAATTGTGAAAATTATGGACTTAGCCATGCAGAATGGCGCACCTGTAATCGGGCTGAACGACAGCGGTGGCGCACGCATACAGGAAGGTGTGGTTTCTTTAGGCGGCTATGCCGATATTTTTTACAGAAACACTTTGGCTTCGGGCGTCATTCCACAACTAAGCGCCATTATGGGACCTTGTGCGGGTGGCGCAGTGTATTCGCCCGCTATTACCGACTTTATTCTGATGGTAGCAAATACTTCTTATATGTTTGTAACAGGACCTAATGTGGTAAAAACCGTTACGCATGAAGAAGTTACTTCCGAAGAATTAGGCGGTGCGCAAACGCACGCTTCTAAAAGCGGTGTTACGCATTTTGCCTGCGCCAATGAGGTGGAATGTATCAATCATCTGAAACAGTTGTTGAGCTATATACCGCAAAATTGTGAAGACGATGCGCCAGTGTATCCTTACGAACCTTCGGGCGATGAATCGAGACCTGCATTGAACAATATTGTTCCCGAAAACGCACAGCAGCCTTACGATATGCGCGAG
>CAYSGX010000477.1:0-1194 GCA_964430605.1 uncultured Chitinophagaceae bacterium | reverse complement strand
TGCGCGAGGTGATTGAAGGCACGGTTGATGAAAATTCTTTTATAGAAGTGCATAAAAACTATGCTGAAAATATTATTGTGGGCTTTGCGCGGTTAGCGGGTAGAAGCATTGGCGTAGTTGCCAATCAACCTGCTTTTTTAGCGGGCGTTTTAGATATTAATTCGTCTAAAAAAGGCGCACGTTTTGTACGCTTTTGCGATTGCTTTAATATTCCTTTATTAGTGTTTGAAGATGTACCCGGCTTTTTGCCCGGCACTGATCAAGAGTGGAATGCCATTATTACCAATGGTGCAAAGCTACTGTATGCTTTCAGTGAAGCTACCGTGCCGAGAGTTACCGTTATTACCCGCAAGGCTTATGGTGGTGCATACGATGTGATGAACAGCAAACATATTGGCGCAGATATAAATTACGCATGGCCTACTGCCGAAATTGCCGTTATGGGTGCAAAGGGCGCGGCAGAAATTATTTTCAAAAACGAAATTGCCAAAGCCGAAAATAAAGAAGCAAAGTTGCAGGAAAAGGTAAATGAATACACTGAAAAATTTGCTAATCCCTACCGTGCTGCTGCGAGAGGCTACATTGATGAAGTTATAAAACCCGAAGCTACCCGACAGAAACTCATCAGGGCTTTCAAAATGCTGGAAAATAAAGCGGTTAAGCTGCCTAAGAAAAAACATGGGAATATTCCGTTGTAAACAAATTGGTAAAACTATTTTCATTTCACATTTGGAATATCCAAAATAATACCTATTTTCACTTAGTAAACAAAACGGAAAATAACGAAACAAATTTACGCTCCTGATTATTTATTGTACTTTATTGCCTGCCACACATAAGCAGAGGCGTAACTTTCACTCTCGTTGTCCGTATTAAGGAGGAAATCTAAAAACTATCGGAATGAGGCAATTAAAAATCACCAATCAAATCACGCAGCGCGACACACAATCTTTAGAAAAGTATCTGCAAGAGATTTCTAAAGAAAAGTTATTGACCTCCGAAGAGGAAGTACAATTGGCTAAACGTATAAAACAAGGCGATGCTGATGCCCTGGAAAAGTTAGTGAAAGCTAACCTGCGTTTTGTTGTTTCTGTTGCCAAGCAATATCAAAATCAAGGCTTACCATTAAGCGATTTGATTAATGAAGGTAATTTAGGATTAATTAAATCTGCCGAAAAATTTGATGAAACCAAG
>CAYSGX010000476.1:0-2599 GCA_964430605.1 uncultured Chitinophagaceae bacterium | reverse complement strand
GGGTATTAGCAGCGGTGTGAGAATAAATAATCAAAATTTTATTTTGGGCACTATTAATCTTAGCGTTTCTATTTACCCGGCACCACCCGAAGGTATCAGGCTTTTCAAAATTGGTTTAGCATTAAACCCCATTTTTCCCTTCTCTAATTTTATTGCTAAAAAACCAAGTGTGGTAAAGTATGGCAACCCCAGCAAGTTATATTATTAATGTTGATGGTACCAGTAGCGATTGGTTTAACCCAATCGCTACTGATAAGACACAACTATACACTTAAAATTATTCGACTCTCTTAATTCTTATTGAGCCATGTCAATATGTGCCATTATTTGGTGTTATTGTCAACAAGGGCGAAAATTATTAGTATGGTTGTATTATATAATTAACACAAATAATTGCAGCATTATACATCTTCCAGCGAAATACGCCTGCGATGTTGCTTAATATTTTTAAAATAGGTAGGCGACAGGCCCGTAACTTTTTTAAACTGATTGGATAAATGCGCTACACTGCTATAGTTGAGCTTGTAAGAAATTTCAGTAAGGGTCAATTCATCGTAAAGCAATAGTTCTTTCACTTTTTCAATTTTGTGGGCTATAATATAATGCTCTATAGTAGTACCGGTTACTTCTGAAAACAAAGTAGATAAATACGCATAATCCTGATTGAGCTTTTGGCTCAGAAAATGCGAGAAATTTATTTTGATGGGTTCATCGGCATAATGAATCATTTCTATGATTACATTCTTTATCTTCTCAATAAGCATTGCTTTTTTATCGTCCATCAGCTCCAGTCCCGATTTTAATAAATCAAGTTTTAATTGATCATGTTGCGCTTCAGTGATTTTGCCAATAATATTGGCTTCGCCCAGTTCAATGGCACGATAAAGTATGTTTTGATTGTCAAGTGCAGTTCTTACTGCCATCTTGCAGCGAATAGATACCATGTATTTGATGTAGAGTTTCATATTGCTTGGGTAATTATAATTGGTTATGAAAACAGCAGAGAAACTAAATTAAATAATGCGAACAGCTTAAAGCATTATAACAAAATACCATGTTGTTGTAAACAAGATAGACATATTAATCTGAATATAGGTAAGGCTTAATTATATAACATTCGGCAACAACTATGTAACATGGCGGGTAGCTAACTCATTCATCTTTGCATCGTGAAAATTCTTTCACCGCCTGATTCGCCAGAAGCGAAATAATTTAAATTATAAGTACCATGATTACAACAACATTTTCAATCTTAAAAAAACAGCCTTGTGCTGATATGCTTGTGCTGACAAAAGTTGGCTATGCTGAATCCTGCAAGCCGGCATATGTTCTTGCAGGGTTTTATTTAAGCAATGTTTAATTGTTGAGCCAGCATCTATTTCAAGCATAAATGATGCAACTCTTTTGGCTAATTGTGTAACGTTTTAAGCATTCAACTACTGCATCTTTGTATAGTTAAAAACATCAATTTTTATTACGCTAAAACTTAAAACAAAAATCATGGGAAATATACTTTATCTCGTTGCGGTAATTCTTGTCATATTTTGGGCAATCGGCTTCTTAGGTTATCAAGCCGGAAGTATTATTCATATACTATTGGTTATAGCTGTTATAGCCATAATACTTAGGGTTATTCGCGGCAAAAGCATTTAACATCATTATTCACATTATACAATCATTACTATTCATCATTAAAAACAACACTATGAAAAAAGTTTTTTTATTAACGGCAGTAACAGCAATTTTTTTACTTGGATTTACTTCATGTAA
This sequence comes from uncultured Chitinophagaceae bacterium, assembly GCA_964430605.1. GTDB lineage: Bacteria > Bacteroidota > Bacteroidia > Chitinophagales > CAIOSU01 > CAYSGX01. The sequence goes on along the minus strand of CAYSGX010000476.1, from coordinate 829 downwards.
AAGATGCCAGGTATGTACCAGAAGCTCATCTCCAACAATAAAAGTTTGCGAAAAAGATTACAAAAACAATACAGAATATGGCTTAACATTAGATGGCTACGAAGCTACCGGCTATACCTGTAAGAATAAATTATAATGGTTCTTTTTATGAGGGGGGCTGTCGCAAAAACATACTATATGTAACCAGTGATTATTAATGAGTTCAATTTTTCGAAACCATAAGATCGCAAAGTGTTATGATAGTCATTTTTAGCTATAAGGTTTACAATAGTTTTTGCGACAGTTTTTTCATAAAACCGCAATATTTCAAAACATCATTTTAAAAACAAAAACAATAATATTATGAAAAAAATGACTTTTACCGTTGCTATTGCAGTTTTAATATTAGGAGGTTTATCTTCTTGCAGAAAATGTGAAATATGCACTAAAGACTCTTCCCCGGAAGTTAGAGTTTGCGAAAAAGATTACAACAGCAATACTGAATATTCTATAACCTTAGATGTCCTGGAAGCCGGTGGTTACAATTGCAGATAGTCAATAACAAGGAGAAATATCGAAGCGTAAAACTTCGGTATTTTTTCTATTCTTAAAAACACCAGTTAAACTTTATAATCATGAAAAAAATATTTTTTGCAGTATTTACGATTTTATCGATTACCGCCCATGCGCAAAATGCTGTTACGATTGAAACTTTGCCTCAAACCAATACCATTACTTTACAACCTTCTTTTTATGTAGAAATTCCGCAGGCTACAACAAAAGATGTGAAAAAAGACTGGCTCAATTATGTGGGCAGTAAAAGCAAAGGAAGGTCTTCTGAAGATAATGG
>CAYSGX010000475.1:0-2627 GCA_964430605.1 uncultured Chitinophagaceae bacterium | reverse complement strand
CTTTCAAACCATACCCAAAATGATGATTAAGCTAGTTAATTTTTCAAAAACCATTTTAGCCGGTGAAAGAATAGATTTCTTCGGAAAATAGCGTTCTGCACTTGACGAGCGCTTGTCATACTGACGAAGGAAGCATCCCTAAATCAAAAGATTCCTTGCTTCTCGTGTAGACACAAATATCACATGGTAAAATATTTAACCACAATAGAAACATAGAATTGGTATAATGTACGATTTACTGCTATTGTGTTTTTTGCTTGCAAAACTATGATTGTCTGATGCCTGTTTTAAGTGAAACATAGTCCCGCCAAGCGGGATACAATAGCAGGTTCAGACCTATAATAAAACAAAACACTATGAAACAAAGCCCTAACAACTATGTTTCTATTGTGATTATAATAAAAATGTGTCCGCACGATAGGATAGCTATCGGGATTATCGGGAACAATTAGTATAATATTTCCTTCCCGCTAACATACTTATCAAAGAAATATTAGTTCCGGCAATGCCATCGCCCAAAGTGATGGCATCGCTTTTATTACTATATTCAATATCGTAATTACAAACCACCATGAAAGCCGCTACATTAACCAAACTATTATTTCACACAATTGCCTTGGTACATTTATATGGAATAACCAAAGGCTGCGATAACAGTGAAAACAGCTTCTATGACATTCATACCGCTACCCGTTTTTTATTAATGCCGGCACTCTCTTTATACTTTTTTGCGGCAACACAATCACTAAAAAACAATACACTGAAATTTGTCTATGCAGCATTATTTTTCTCATGGCTGGGCGATATTCTTTTAACCTATAAAACCGAATTAAATTTTCTTTCAGGAATATTAGCTTTTTTAACGGCTCATGTTTTTTACATGGTTTATTACTACAAAGAAACAAGTTTTAAACACTTCAGCTTACTGAAAAACAAATCGTTTCTGGTTGCGCCTTATGCTTTAGTAGTCGTTTTATTTATGCTGAAAACTTATGCTAAAATGAACTGGTTTGCCATACCTGTTGGCGTGTATGGCACAGTATTATCCAGCATGTCTTTAATGGCATTGAATCGTTATAGAAATGTAGCAACCATAAGTTTTATAATGACTTACGTAGGCTCTGTAATTTTTGTTATTTCCGATTTTATGATAGGCTGGAATGTATTTGCCGAACCAATTCCACATGCAGGCTTTGCCATAATGACTACTTACATTATTGGCCAATATTTAATAATAGAGGGCTTAATAAAGCATTTATACTGTTCTCAAACAGGTTTTGGTATCAAATCTGTTTAGAGAACAGATATACCGAACATTCCTGACTTTGATTTTTCTAAAACCTGAGTTGTTTCGGTATAGCCGCTGTATATAAATCTTAACAGAACAGGCGAGTTGTTGAAACCTTTTAGCCCATCGAAAAGTATAAGCTATTGAAATTGGGTACATTTAATTAACAATCACCAACAAGCTAATACATGATGATATTCACCATTCCGTTTACTTCGGCCATAATTTGCTGGTTTACCAACTGGATTGCAATCAGAATGTTGTTTCGCCCGCAACATCCAACGAAAATATTATTCATGACGGTACAAGGCATATTTCCTAAAAACCAAAAATATGTGGCTGAAAAATTGGGGCATTTAATCGCTACCGAATTATTTTCTTCTTCAGACATTCGCTGCCGGATGACGAATAATACCGGTGTGGTAAGAAAAGTAATAGAAGAAAAAATTGATTATTACTTAGAAAATACTTTTGCACATAATTATCCTATCGTATCAGTTTTCTTCAGCAATAAAAGAAAAGCGAAAATTAAAGTTGATATAGTAGCTGAAGTAGAAAGAGCCGCGCCTGACGTAATAGACCAATATCTTGCCAATATTGAACAAGAGATTAATGTCGCGGAAATTGTAAAAGAAAAAATTGAACTACTCCCCGCCCCCCGTTTAGAAGAATTAATTATAAGTGTGTTAGGCAAAGAATTTCGTTTTATCGAAGGCGTTGGTGCCGTAATTGGGTTCTTAATCGGTATGGTTCAGGTAGGTATTTTTTATTTGAATTGAAAAATTAAAACTCCATAATTTCAATAGATACATTAATTTTTCTGTAAGAAAAACCAGTGTAACAATTATCATTAACTTCCATTTTCTTGTTTGCTACTTTTGCATTCAAATAATTTAGATGATTACTTTTTTCTTAGCCGCGCTTATTGGTATTATGTTGGGCTTGGTAGGTGGCGGTGGTTCAATACTCACTGTGCCGGCTTTGGTATATGCTGCCAAAATAGACCCGGTAACGGCTACAGGCTATTCACTTTTTATTGTGGGCATTACAGCACTGGCAGGCAGTTTCGATTATGCCAAAAGAAAATTGGTGAGCTACAAAACCGCTGTTTTCTTCTCCATTCCTTCGTTAATTGCGGTGTATTTAACACGCTTATATTTATTACCTGCAATTCCTGATAGCATCTTTTCTTTCGGAAATTTTGAAATGACTAAAGGTGCTTTTTTAATGATACTTTTTGCATTGCTTATGCTGGCGGCTTCCTATTCTATGATTACTGCCAAATGTGACGTAAGCTGGGAAAGTGAAAAAACAGCATTGAATTTTAACTACCCTATGA
>CAYSGX010000474.1:0-2642 GCA_964430605.1 uncultured Chitinophagaceae bacterium | reverse complement strand
CGCCAAATTTCTGAATATAACTGTCGGGGTCTTCCGGTTCGGGAAGCAACACCACTTTTACATTCATGTCTTCTTCCAGAATAATATCTATTCCCCTTAGCGCGGCTTTAATGCCCGCGGGGTCGCCATCGTATAGTATTGAAATGTTTGGGGTAAGCCTTTTTATCAACTTCACCTGCTCGGCCGTAAGCGAAGTGCCCGATGATGCCACCGCGTGGTGGATGCCCGCCTGCGCCAGGGCAATCACATCCATATAGCCTTCGGTGAGAATACACTCGTCTTGTTTTCTTATAGCTGTTTTAGCCTGAAAAATGCCATAGAGAATCTGGCTTTTGTGATATACGGCTGTTTCGGGGGTATTGATGTATTTAGGGCCACTGTCTTTTTTCAAAACCCTTCCGCCAAAAGCAAGCACTTTGCCTGTCATGCTGTGAATGGGAAACATCACCCTGCCTCGAAAAAAATCGAATTGCCTGCCATTTCTTTCCGAAGCTAATCCCGCTTTTTTCAGCGTATCGAAAGTGAAGTCGCTTTTACTTGCGGAATTTAACAATTGATTCTCTCCTTCGGGAGAAAAGCCTAATTGAAATTTTTTGATGGTATCTTCTGTTAATCCACGCTCTTTAAAATAACTTAACCCGATACTTTTGCCTTCTTCCTGTTCTAATAAATAATGGCTGAAAAACTTTTGAGCAAAAGCATTGATATTGTAGAGTTCATCTTTCTCGCTCAGTTCTTCTCTGTTCTCAGGGGCAGTGTAAGTTTCTTCAATTTCAATATTGTATTTCTGCGCCAGATATTTCAGCGCATCAGGATAAGAAAGCTTTTCATGATCCATTACAAACTTCACCGAATCGCCTGCCGCGCCACAACCAAAACATTTATAGATATTTAAAGCAGGTGTAACCGTAAAAGAAGGTGTTTTTTCGTTATGGAAAGGGCAATTGCCGATGAACCTTGCCCCTCGTTTTTTCAACGCTACGAAATCGCCCACTACTTCATCAATGTTAGCTGTTTCTTTTATCTTTTGTATGGTGTCGTTGGTAATCATTGCGGTAAAGCGAAAATACTTGTTTTTTTTAAGCAGTTTAATAAATGGTATAATCCTGAAATAGTTTTACCATATTTTTCACTGAATAGTAGCAATAATTATTGCAAAATATTTTCAGATCATTTTAAAGGCAAACGGGAAACAGTAAAAGTATAGTCGCTAAAACAAAAAATCCCTCCTGATTTATTCAGGAGAGATTTTTTGTTTTTCGGAAAAAAACTGATTACTTAATTACGCTCAAATTTCCGGTAACAGCTAATTTGCCATCGGCTTTTAGAATCTTAATAAAGTAATTGCCTGTTGGCAATGAGGTAGTATTAACCTGAGATTTATTATTGCTGATAGTTGTTTCAGAAACCACTTTCCCGGCAGCATCATACAACAAAGTTTTACCGCCCATTAATTTTTCATTAACATCTACAACTATAAAGTTACTCGAAGGATTAGGATAAACTTTAGCTTCAACACCTTTAGCTAAAATTTCAATGCCGGTACAAACTCTTACAGTAATAACATCTGTAGCTTCACCTGCACAGCCATTCGCATCTTCATAAGTATAAGTAATTTGCTTACTGCCATTACCGGCAGCCGATGGCGAAAATGAATTGTCTGATACGCCCGGGCCTGAGTATTCACCACCTAAAGGCAAGCCGCCTTCTAAAGTAATAACAGGGTCGTTATTACAAAGAGAATCAATTAAACTAAGCGTAACTGTTGGTACAGGGAAAAAAGTAACCGGAATGGTATCGGAATAATAGGTAACACCATCTCTGATAACTTTTACATGATAATTTCCGGTAGCATCAGCATTATAAGAAGGCAAGGTAATACCGGTAAAAACATTGTCTTTAAACCACTCAAAAGTATTGCCCTGAATATCATCTGTTTCTAAAATAAACAACTCGCCTTCACAAGCTTCACTTGCTTGAAATGGCCTGATATAAGCTTTAAATGTTGTGTCTAAACCCGCAAATTTCATATCGTCTAACCACAATTTATTATTAGGAGTAGCGCTTTGGCTGATACTTGATAAACCTTGTATATAAAGCGTATCAGGATTGAAGTAAGTGAAATAATTAATCTTGGCAGTAACCACATCAAAAGAGGCTGTACTGCTCAGTTGCACAAACGCGTTTCCAACAATTTCAGTTTCACCGTTTACAAAACGAATCAAAGTAGCAATTACGGCTCCCTGGTCAGTACTGCCGCCAACTGGTACATATTTATATGCAAAACTTATAGAGTCGGGCCTGTCAGTATAAGCATGGCCTTTAATTTCAGGAGTTTGAGTTTGAAGATTGAAACTTAAAGTACCTAAGCTTACTACACCCGGAATATTTTGTGTTCCTAATGTAGGAATAGAAACCGTTTTTGTGGTAAGAGAGATGGAACTGGAGCCGCTATATACATTTGCAACATTGGTATCTCTTGCTATACCGCCAATATTAAAAAAAGAAATGGCGCCATCTGATGTTCCCCAACCGGTAGGAGTATTACCATTCCAGTTTTCAAAATCACCATTAGGAATTGGAGCCTGTGCCATTAAAGCACCTGCTGTAATCAGAATAATAAAACTTAGGAATATTTTTTT
>CAYSGX010000473.1:0-2648 GCA_964430605.1 uncultured Chitinophagaceae bacterium | reverse complement strand
TTAGATTATACCATCGTAAAAATGCCCCGCTGGAACTTCGATAAATTCCCGGGAGCAAAACAATCGTTGGGCTTGCAAATGAAATCAGTTGGAGAAGTGATGGGCATTGGCAGAAGCTTTATTGAAGCCTTGCAAAAGAGTTGTCAGAGTTTGGAAAACAACCGCATTGGCTTAGGTGCCGATGGCAAGCAATGGACCAAAACCGAAGATATTGTTGCAGGTTTAGAGAAACCCAATGCCGATAGATTATTCCGCATAAAAGACGCGCTGGCTTTGGGAATGCCTGTAAAATCTATTCAGAAGCTGACAGGAATAGATACTTGGTTTTTGCGCCAGATTGAAAAGTTAGTGGTGCTTGAAAAAGAGTTAGAGAAATACAAACTGGAAGATGTACCTGCCGATTTTTTGCGCGAGTTGAAGCAAGCAGGGTACAGCGATTTGCAAATTGCCTACACGGTGAAAAATGAAGTTTCGGAAGATGAAGTATTTGCTTTACGTAAAAAGTATGGCATTAAACGCCACTACAAATTAGTAGATACCTGCTCGGCAGAATTTGAAGCGAAAACACCTTACTACTATTCTACTTTCGATGGCGAAAATGAAAGTGCGCGCAGCGATAAAAAGAAAATTATCGTGTTGGGCTCGGGCCCAAACCGCATCGGGCAGGGCATTGAATTTGACTATTGCTGTGTGCATGGATTAATTGCCATAAAAGAAGCCGGCTACGAAGCCATTATGGTAAACTGTAATCCTGAAACGGTTTCTACCGATTTTGATATTGCCGATAAATTATATTTCGAACCGGTATTTTGGGAGCACTTAATTGAACTGGTAGAACACGAACAACCCGAAGGCGTGATTGTGCAGTTGGGCGGGCAAACAGCTTTGAAACTGGCAGAACGCTTAACCGAAGCGGGCATTAAAATTATCGGCACTTCCTATAAAGATTTAGATTTGGCTGAAGACCGTGGCGCGTTCAGCGATATGCTGAAATCGTTAGATATTCCTTACCCTGAATATGGTGTAGCGTGGAATGTTGATGATGCCTTAGATGTTGTGAAACGTGTGGGCTACCCGGTGTTGGTGCGCCCTTCGTATGTATTGGGCGGGCAGCGCATGAAAATTGTGATTGACGATGAAGATTTAGAGAAGAGTGTTATCAGCTTGCTGAAACATATTCCCGACAATAAAATCCTGATTGACCATTTTCTCGACCGTGCCAAAGAAGCCGAAATAGACGCTATTTGTGATGGAGAAGACGTGCAGATTATGGGCATTATGGAACACATAGAGCCCGCAGGTATTCACTCAGGCGACAGCAATTCGGTATTGCCGCCTTTCAGCCTGGGGCAAATTGTGATTGACACTATGGTAGAATATACCAAGCGGTTAGCCATGTCTTTAAACACCGTGGGGCTTATCAATATTCAGTTCGCTATAAAGAACGATAAAGTATTTGTGATTGAAGCCAACCCTCGTGCTTCGCGCAGTATGCCGTTCATCGCCAAAGCACATAGAGTGCCTTACTTAAATTATGCTACCAAAGTAATGATTGGCGCCAACAAGCTGAAAGACTTCAAATTTGAACCGAAATTGACGGGCTTTGCCATTAAAGAGCCGGTATTCTCTTATCACAAATTCCCCGAAGTGCAGAAAGAATTAGGTCCCGAAATGAAATCAACAGGCGAAGCCATCCGCTTTATCAAAGATTTGAAAGACCCTTACTTCAGGCAGCTGTATAGCGAGAAGAGCATGTATTTGAGTAAGTAGGGTTTTTAAGACCATAGACGATAGTCCATAGACCATAGAAGGAAAGTTGTAGATTTTTCTATGCTTGCCTGAAATCTGCTTTTTCAGAAAAAACTTTAGTTTTATGAAATATCTGAAATGCGCAAGGTGCATATTGTTAATTGCAAAATAGACAAAACGAATACAAATAATGGAAATTGTGATTGGAATAATAGGAATAATTGTCGGACTTGCAATAGCAGTTATACCGTTTCTTTGGAAAAGATATATTTCAAGGCCAGAGGTAACAATTGAAATCATTAAAGATGGAGGATTAAGTTCACCAAGAGGACTTAGTAATAGAAACAAGGTCAACGAAGAAGGATACATAGACGGTGGAACTGCAATTAGAGTATTTGAATTGACGTGGAGATTTAAGATTAGAATAACTAACAACTCTGAATTGACAGCTTTTTATCCCGAATTAACTTTCAATCCGAATGGACCAAAATTTACACTAATTGACAAACTAAAAAACCTTCAACCAATTAAACCCACTGAAACTATTGAACTAAATGTGGAGTATAGAAAATATGAAGAAAAGACAGGCGAAGAACGGACGAATGTGGGAAGAGAAATGCCGACAGAGTTTAGCGATCTTGGTTTCCTTCTTAGTTACCAAAACTCACACAAAATTAAATTTTATACTTTATACGACTTCAGTGGAGATAAAAACAAATTTTTGAAAAAAAGACCAAAAGAATATAAAAGCAATTATCCATAACAGCCGTGCCTATTACTGACAATATTGTTTATAATAGAGATGATTAAAACAAAATAATAGACCTCTTCGGAAAATAGTGTACTGCATTTGACGAGCGTTTGTCATGCTGACGAAGGAAGCATCTCTAAATCAAAAG
>CAYSGX010000472.1:0-2650 GCA_964430605.1 uncultured Chitinophagaceae bacterium | reverse complement strand
GCAACCGGTCCGAAGATACGGGTGCCTCTTGGCTCGTCTTGTGTATTTAATAACACGGCAGCGTTATCGTCAAAACGAATATATGAGCCGTCTTTACGTTTAATGGTGCGAGTGGTTCTAACAACAACAGCTTTAGATACCGAACCTTTTTTTACACCACCCGATGGTAAGGCAGATTTTACGCTCACCACAATTTTATCTCCAACAGAAGCGTATCTTCTGTGAGAACCGCCCAGCACACGAATTACCAATACTTCTTTGGCTCCGCTGTTATCTGCTACGTTTAGTCTTGATTCTTGTTGTACCATTGTTATTTAGCCTTTTCTAAAATTTCAACTAATCTCCATCTTTTCAATTTGCTCAAAGGGCGTGTTTCCATAATGCGAACCAAATCTCCAATGTTGCACTCGTTGTTTTCATCGTGCGCGTGGAATTTTTTGGTTTGCTTAATAAACTTACCATAAAGAGGGTGGATTTTCTTTCTTTCAATCACAACGGTAATGGTCTTAGTCATTTTATTACTGGTAACCACACCTACCCTTTCTTTTCTGAGTTTTCTTTCTACTGTTTGTTGTTCCATTTTGAGCAAACTTTTTATTTAGCTTTTAAAGCTTCTTCGTTTTTACGTTTGTTTAATTCTGTTAGCAAACGCGCAACATCTTTTCTTAATAATTTTAGCGTACCCGGTTTTTCTAAAGCAGATACTGCGTGGGCAAAACGAGCTTTGCGTACTTGTAAACGGGTTTCGTTTACTTTGTCAACTAACTCTTCGGTGCCGAGTTCTTTTATATCTAATTCTTTCTTAGCCATCTTTAATGTTATTTAGCTGCTGTTGTTTCAACGAAATCTCTTCTAACGATAAACTTGGTAGTTACCGGAAGTTTTTGTGCTGCCAAAGCCAATGCTTGTTTTGCAACTTCCAAAGGCACGCCATCTACTTCGAAAAGAATTCTTCCCGGTTTTACTACAGCCACCCATCCTTCAGGAGAACCTTTACCTTTACCCATACGCACCTCAGCCGGTTTGCTGGTTTTTGCCTTGTCGGGGAAAATCCTAATCCAAGAACTTCCTTCTCTTTTCATGTGGCGTGTCATGGTAATCCTTGCTGCTTCGATTTGCCTGTTGGTAATCCAAGCGGCTTCCAGTGTTTTTAACCCAAATGAACCGAAAGACAATTGTGATCCTCTAAGGTCTATACCTTTATTGGCACCTTTGTTTTTCTGTGGCCTTCTGTACTTAACTCTTTTCGGCTGTAACATATCTTAATTTATTACTGCTTTTAATTTTTATCTTTTGAAAATTTTCTCTTCGGTTGTGGTTTTTGTTTTTGTTCTTTTTGTACTCCGATATTAGGAGACAAATCGCGTTTTCCTAAAACCTCACCGCGACAAATCCAAACCTTCACTCCTATTTTACCATATACTGTTTGCGCTTCTTTCCAAGCGTAATCAATATCTGCACGGAAAGTATGTAATGGTGTCCTGCCTTCTTTAAATTCTTCTGAACGGGCAATCTCAGCGCCACCTAAACGACCTGAAATTCTAACTTTAATACCTTCAGCGCCCATTCTCATGGTAGAAGAAATTGCCATTTTGATAGCACGTTTAAAGCTAACTCTCGATTCAATTTGCTTGCAAATAGACTCGCCAACGATGTTCGCATCTAATTCAGGCCTGCGAATTTCAACGATGTTGATTTGAACATCTTTCTTGGTAAGTTTTTTCAACTCTTCTTTAATCCTATCTACTTCGCCACCACCTTTACCAATGATGATTCCCGGGCGTGCAGTGTTGATAGTGATAGTTACTCTCTTGAGAGTTCTTTCGATAACAATTCTTGCAATACCGCCTTTATTGATACGGGCTTCGAGGTATTTACGAATTTTCTCGTCTTCTATTAACTTGTCTGCATAGCTTTTACCATCAAACCAGTTAGAGTCCCATCCGCGAATGATTCCTATACGATTGCCAATTGGATTTGCCTTCTGTCCCATTCAATTATACGGTTTTAGATTTTTTGCTTGCTGTTTTTTTTGCTGCCGGCTTTGCTGCTTTTTCAGTTTTTGCCTTGGCTGTCTTTTTTTTGGTATCTGCAACTTCTGCTGTAGCAGTTTCAACAACTTCATTTAAAGAAGTTTGGTTGCGGCTGGCAACAACTAAAGTAACGTGATTGCTTCTTTTACGAATGCGATAAGCACGGCCCATTGGTGCCGGGCGAAAGCGCTTCAATATTCTTCCGCCATCGACAGAAATTGTTTTTACGTACAAATCTGCTTCATCAATACCTACACCGGTATTGGCAGGATTCTGAACCCAGTTGTTCAAGGCTGAAAGCAACAGTTTCTCTAAAGGCTTAGAGGCTGCTTTTTCGCTGAACTTTAAAATGTTCAATGCTTTATCTACATTCACCCCTCTGATAGTATCTACTACCAAACGCATTTTGCGTGGTGAAGAAGGGCAGTTATTTAATTTAGCTATGGCTTCCATCGTTGCTTCTCTTTATTACTTTTTAGATGAATGTCCTTTAAAGTTTCTTGTTGGTGCAAACTCACCTAACTTGTGCCCTACCATGTTTTCAGTTACATAAACGGGAATAAATTTATTACCATTATGTACTGCTAAAGTATGGCCTACAAATTCGGGGGTAATAG
>CAYSGX010000471.1:0-2659 GCA_964430605.1 uncultured Chitinophagaceae bacterium | reverse complement strand
CTTTTACATCAGTTTCCATACATACATCACTGAGGTGCTGGGTAGTGCCTGAATTTATTTTTATCAAAGAAGGCGGGTAGGCAGTGGCATTGTTGGTAACAATCACGGTTCCGTTGTTGCCCACTATCCACGCATTGTTTTCGTCAGCAAAATGAACTCCGTTTAAATGCTCATCGCCTTGCGTAGAAGCTAACGACCATGTATTACCGCCATCGTTGGTGGTGTAGATGTAATTACCGCTGCCGTCATTACCAAAAGCATAGCCTACACCGGCACTGTTGAGGTTGATATTTTGCAGGCCGATACCGGGATTAATACCCGTGTTGCTGAGGCTATTATCGAAATAGTTGTAGGTATCATGATCGGGCAGCACCTGATGAATCAACTGGTTTAAACTGTTGCGCTGATAAACAGTGGGCATGGTGTGCGGTGGTCTTACAACAATATTGCCATTGCTTCTGCTGCTTCTAATCTGTGTTTTGTGCTGCCCGTCATTGGCATCGAGGTCTAATGGGCTTACACCATTAGGCGGAATGGTTTTAACCAGATTATTTGCCTGATCATAATAGTAAAGCGTATAGTGATATTCTTTATCGGAATATTCTACATCGAAAGCTTCTTCCACGCCTAAGCAGGTATTAATATATTCCTGCGTAAACCTGTCGGTAAGGGCTTCGCGCTGCAAGCCATAGCTATACTCGGCATGTGCCAGAGCCACATCGAGCAAATGCTGCTGGCAGGGGTTGATGAGATCTACAGAATCGCTGTAGGTGATGATGGGGGCAGCGGGGCAGCCTGGATTGTAGGAAGGAAAGTTTGGAAGGCCATACTGTGAAAGTTTTCCTTCAAGATATAATCCTTCAGATTCAAAATTCCAACTATTGGGACTATTGGGATTATATATCACGCCTAGATATGTCTCATTATACTTCGCAACGTATATATTTCCATCATTACCTAACTGAAGAGCTCCATAGATACTACTTGCTGTAGAATCAATGACCGTTTTAGATGCAATTATATCTTGTTGATTCCAAGAAGATATATCATACCTATATATGACAAAAGAAGAAAATGAATTAATTGAAGTATCAGCAACGCCATAAGAAACAAAAATATAATTTCCACTCGGAGAAAACTCTACACCATAAGCATAACCATTAACGCTTACACCATTATCCCAATAAGGTGAGTCTTCTATCAAAATAGCACTATCTATAATACCATATTCATTATTAAACTTAAATATTTCAACTCTACCATGAGCTGCGTCTGTCATTGCAATAATTGACTGATTAGGAGAAACTTTTAAATACCCTGCTCGATTTACATCATATATTGGGATTGAAGCAACACCTGAAAAAACCGTAGCACTTGATAAGCCACTTTGAGTCAATGAATAAACTAAAAAATCTTCCGATCCCTCATCTACAATTAATATCCAATAATCATTATTGTTTTTATTTGTTACAGCAATTATTTTTTCACCAGCTTTATTTGCAACCAAAGTATTCTTACTAACAACAGTGCCATGAGGATATGAAGGATTTGTAAGATCAACTATACTATAATGACATCCTTGGTTAACATGAGGATATGGATCGTTATCATAATCATAACTAGATCTATCAAGTGTAAATACATAGTATCTGTTATTATTTCCAGGATCAGGGACAATTACTGCTGACTGAGAAGACGAATAATCTCCTTTTAATCCAGAACCATTATTCATTTGATTATGGGTTCTATCCCATATAATATTTCCATCTGTATAGAATAATATGTTGCCATCATAGTCACTTATAGAAGCACAACCTTCGAGAGTTGTCAGCTGTCCATCTGTAATTGCCACAGGATCCCCAGAAGAAAAATCAATACCAGCATTTTCACCAAAATACCAAATATTAGTCTCTTTTGACCCAATTCGAGCATTAGGAATACAAAATTCACAATTAGATATAGGAATACAACTGTAGCCATTAATTTTTAATTTATTACCAACATCATTTTTAATGTATACTGTAAAATGGTAATTTCCATTTTCATCAGTATGAGAAAGCTGAATGTTGCTAAATGCCGCTATATTCTCAAATGAGAAACTACTATCTACTTCATTTAAAAACAAACGAAACTCGCAGGAAGTCGTTACTACGCTTTCCTCATCAATAACTACCAGATTTGCCACATACGTTGTCTCGTTGCTAAGCAGGGCATTTTTAACCCAGTAAGAATGATATGTTAATGGAGGACCTGAAACTTGCAATTTCTGTTCTATGGTGCCTAATGCACCTTTCAGCCCTGCTGTAAAAGACAATACTTCATCTAAATTGATGGCATTGGGTTCATCGAATGCTCCTTTTTCGGCTAACTCGGTAAGCAAAGTAGGAAGCTCTTTTCGGTTTTGATTAGTATTAGTTCTGCAAAAGGATGGCTCAGGCTTGTAGCACGACCCAATATACAAAGCAGTATGAGAATCGTCATTACTGTCATAAATTTCCATGTGACCACTATGAGTATCTACTTCGCCTGATATAGTTCCAATTTTATTGGAGGTAAAGGTGAAGAATTTGGTATTACCATAGACATCCAAATTAGAAGGTGATGAATTATCGGGGGTTAGTCCATAAAACATTCTGCATGCCAAATTATAATCTTCATA
>CAYSGX010000470.1:0-2679 GCA_964430605.1 uncultured Chitinophagaceae bacterium | reverse complement strand
GCCAACTTCCCCGCGCGTATTGCCTTTAAGGTTACTTCTACCATAGATTCAAGAACTATTTTAGATACAGGCGGTGCTAATCAATTAATTGGCCGGGGCGATATGTTGTTCAGCAACGGTGGCGAAATGACCCGCCTGCAATGCGGTTTTGTAGATACACCCGAAGTAGAAGCCATTGCTGAATATATTGGCAAGCAACAAGGCTACTCGCAAGCGTTTTTATTGCCTGAATATGAAGACGAGAAAGGCGAAAATATGTTGAGCGGTTTAAGTGAAGATGAGCGCGACCCCATGTTTGAAGAAGCCGCAAAAATTATTGTTACCTCGCAGGTAGGCTCGACTTCCATGTTACAGCGTAAATTAAAATTAGGTTATAACAGGGCCGGAAGATTGATGGACCAATTAGAGCAGGCAGGTGTAGTGGGGCCCAATCTTGGAAGCAAAGCCCGGGAAGTAACATTTAAAGATATTTCAGAGTTGGAACGGTTTTTGGACACTCTGTAATCATTAACTTTATATCACTATTTAAGAAACAGCAATTATGAAAAAGACTATAACCTTATTTTTATTAGCGCTCACGTTTTTGAATGTTACTGCACAACAAAGCGACCGCAAAGTAAACAACGACCCCAAAGCACAAGCCATACTTGATAAAGTGAGCGCTAAGTACAAAGATTTAAAATCTTTAGAATCTTCTTTCTCTTTAAATATGTTTTCTAAAGCCGATGATATTGATGAAAAATACAACGGCAAAGTGTTTCTGAAAGGGCAGAAATATAAAATCGATACCGATATGATGGAGGTGATTTGCGATAACGTAAAACGCTACATCTGGATGAAAGAAACCAATGAAATTACCATCAACTTATATGAGCCCGATGGTGAAACCATCGAAAGCCCCGCACAACTGTTCACCATCTACAAAAAGAACTTTTTCTACCGTTTAATTGGCGATGAAAAAGTGGGCGCTAAAACCTTTAAGAAAATAGAACTCATTCCGCAGAAAACTAAAGAATCGCAATACAAAAGAGTATATCTGTTTATAGATGAAGCCACCAGCCAAATCAACCGTGCTATATTAGAATCTAAAGATGGCGTTACTTATACTTGGGAAATTAAAGAATTTAAAGCCAATGCACCCGTTGATGAAAAGCTGTTTGTGTTTGACAAAACCAAGTATCCTAAAGCCCGCATTGAAGATATGACGAAGTAAGTTTTCGGCTAGATGTTATTATAAAAGAGAGCGGCAACAATACCGCTCTCTTTCTTTTTTATAAAATCATTATTTTGCAGCCGAATTTTAATCTCCTACTATGAATTATGATGTAATTGTTATTGGCAGCGGCCCGGGTGGATATGTAGCTGCAATTCGTGCTGCACAACTGGGCTTGAAAACCGCTGTGGTAGAAAAGGCTGAACTGGGTGGTGTATGTCTGAACTGGGGTTGTATTCCAACTAAGGCGTTGCTTAAAAGCGCACAGGTATTTGAATATATTCAACATGCCGAAGAATACGGTATTAAGGTGGACAAAGCCAAGCCCGATTTCGGCAAAATAATTTCGCGCAGCAGAGATGTGGCAAACGGCATGAGCAAAGGCATTCAGTTTTTGATGAAGAAAAATAAAATTGATGTCATTGCAGGACACGGACAACTGAAAGCAGGAAAAAAAGTAGCCGTTACTGATGCTTCGGGGAAAACAGCCGAATATGCCGCAAAGCATATCATTTTGGCAACAGGCGGCAGAAGCCGTGAAGTGGGTGCGTTGAAGCAAGACGGCAAAAAAATAATCGGTTACCGCGAAGCTATGTCATTACCCAAGCAACCCGAAAGCATCATTATTGTGGGCGCAGGGGCAATAGGCGTTGAGTTTGCTTATTTCTATAATTCAATCGGTACGCGCGTTACCATTATTGAATACCAAAACCGTTTAGTGCCTGTTGAAGATGAAGATATTTCTAAAGAACTGGGACGAGTGTATCGTAAAAACGGTATTGAGGTGCTTACCGAAACTTCGGTAGAAGCGGTAAACACTTCGGGAAAATTGTGCAAGGTTACCATTAAAACCGAAAAAGGCACACAGGAACTGGAAGCGGAAATAGTTTTATCGGCAGTGGGTTATGCACCTAATTTGGAAAATTTAGGGTTGGAAACCGCAGGCGTAAAAATTGAAAACAACCGAGTGGTGGTAGATGAATTTTACCGCACCAACATTGAAGGCGTTTATGCCATTGGCGATATTGTAAAAGGACCTGCTTTGGCGCATGTTGCATCTGCCGAAGGCATTACCTGCGTAGAAAAAATTGCAGGCGTACACACCGAACCTATTGACTATAATAATATTCCGGGCTGTACTTATTCTCAGCCTGAAATTGCCTCAGTGGGTTATACAGAAGCACAGGCAAAAGCGGCAGGCTATGAAGTTAAAGTGGGCAAGTTTCCGTTTTCGGCATCGGGCAAGGCATCGGCAGCAGGCGCGAAAACAGGTTTTGTGAAAGTGATTTTTGATGCCAAATATGGCGAGTGGCTGGGTGCGCATTTCATTGGCGCAAACGTTACCGAAATGATTGCCGAAGTAGTTGTTGCCCGCAAATTAGAAACAACGGGACACGAAATTATCAAAGCCATTCACCCGCACCCCACCATGAGCGAAGCCGTGATGGAAGCCACTGCGACTGCCT
>CAYSGX010000469.1:0-2683 GCA_964430605.1 uncultured Chitinophagaceae bacterium | reverse complement strand
GCGCAAAGGTAAGGGCATTTTTGCCTATGGTGTTTTGTAAAGTTGTCGCTGAAAATAATTTAGCGACAGCTTCAGCAAAAGCTTGCGGGGTGTCGGCTAATAAAATATTTTGATTGTGAGTAGCGCCAATACCTTCAGCGCCAATAGCAGTTGACACAATACATTTACCCAACGCCATGTTTTCAATAATTTTCACACGTATGCCGCTACCCGAAAGCAGAGGCACAATAATAATAGATTTTGAGAGCAAATAGTTTTGAGCATTGTCTATTTCGCCATCAACAATATAGTTGGGATATTTTTTTTCGTAGAACGAAGCGGGTATGTTTCTGCCTGCCAGGTAAAATTTTGCCTGCGGAAATTTTTCTAAAACCAAATGCCACACTTTTTCTAAAAACCATTTCACACCTTCCTGATTGGGCAGCCAATCCATACCGCCTAAATGTACAATCGAAAAAGGTTCGGCAATAATTTCAGTATTAATTTGCTGCTGAATATCTATACCTACAGGCAACGTAATAACAGGTATTTTAGGCGCTATATGCCGGATATAATTTTTGTCGTTATCGCTAATGGCAACTACTGCATCGCATTGCGGAATTTTTTTCAACTCAAACTTTTTCAATCGCTGGGTTTGCAATTGCAAATACCATTTCTTTAAACCGAAAGGCAATGCTGCCACTGTGCGTTCCCAAATTTGAAATTCGATATTATGGCTACGCAACACAATTTTCGCTTTGCTGTATTTTCTTATCGTTTCAATATAGCGTGTTAAATACAAGCCTTCTAACTGAATAATATCAAACTTTTCCTTTTGCAGTAATTCGCTAAGTTCCTGCTCATAATTTTTTGAGTAAAACCTTGAATAATGATAAGATTCGGCAGAAAATAAATTAAGTAAAGCATCTAAAGGTTTCGGGTTGGTATTAACTGTTACTGCTTCAAATTTTGCCAGCGATTTTATTTCATCGGGCAATCGGGTAATATCAAAAAAATGTTTCAGCGTGTTAATGCTCAGTACGGTTACTTTGTATCCTTGTGCAGCCAATCCCCTTATAATCTGCATAATGGCAATGGTTTCGCCATCTTTAGCAGGGTAGGGGAATTTTTTGGTAAGCAGCAGTATGTTCATCTTGAAGGTCCAAAATTAGTTTATACCGTTTATACTTCAATATTAGTCTAATACCTTACGGTATAAACTATTGGGTTTATCGGGACAATTAGTATTGTTTGTAGCTATAAGCTGGTTGCATTTTATACCGAAACAACTCAGGCTTGCGAAAAATAAAATTCAGAATATTCGGTATTAATTGATAGCAGGTTTTGTTTTCTTCGGAATCTCAGCTACTTTTCCAGTACAAAATGCGAATTGAATTTTCACTACATTTACAATCGTTTTAACATAGGCAGCCACACAATATTCAGCAGTCAGAATTTTCCGCAGAATAGATGCAGTACAGTTTTATTGATATTTTAGTAAGCGCGGTTACCGGATTAATTATGTTCGGTATCGGCTTAACGCTGCAACCGGCTGATTTCAGAAATATCATGGTTTTTCCAAAGGCGTTTTTCACCGCATTGTTTTCGCAGATGGTGGCATTGCCTGTTATCGCGTTTATTATTGCTTATTTCGCGCCTGTTTCGCCCGAATTTAAAATCGGCCTGGTGATATTGGCAGCAAGCCCGGGCGGGGCTACTGCGGGTTTCATTACATACTTCCTGAAAGGCGATGTGGCATTGTCGGTTTCGCTTACTTCGGTTAACAGTTTTCTGACACTTTTTTCCATTCCTTTGATTGTGAATATCGCGCTGCAAATATATATGGGCGAAACTACACAAATTCAACTGCCTGTAATGGATACGATTATTCATATTTTTTTCATTACCATTATTCCGGCATCGCTGGGTATTATTTTCAGTCATTATCAGGAAAAAGCGGCAATGCGCATTGAGCGGGTGTTGAAATTTGTGATGATACTGATGTTGCTGATAGTGTTTATCATCAAGTTTTTTTTGGGTGAAAGCGATGGCGGAGTGGCTTTTAAGCCCACCGATTTTTTAAATATTATTCCTTACGCGCTGTTGCTGAATTTTTGTTGCCTGCTGTTTGGCTATATGTTCCTTAAACTATTCGGGCTGAAGCACCGCAGCAGAATAACCGCTTCTATTGAATCGGGTGTACATAATACTTCGCTTGCCATTTTAATTGCCGGAACCATTATAGGCAATCAGGAAATGGTGAAGCCGATTTTGCTTTACGCGATGTTTTCATTCTGGACTTCGCTGCTGTTTGGCTATGCTGCCAATATTGTTCACGAGAAATGGGGAGGAAACAGCTATTAACACGATACTATGCAGCACCCGCGAAGGATACCACGAAGCTAAAACAATACTTTTTTGTGCCGTTCATGCTTCATGCAGACACATAGCGTTATGCTGTAAGTTTATTAATATTCTCTTTTAGCTTTGGCAGATGGCTAATAACAATAGACCAAATATTTGCATCATCTACAACATCATAGCCATGAATTACTTGGTTTCTCAAAGCAACTATTTTTTTGGCATTTTCAATTTCAATATCAGGATACTGTTTCAATATCCTGTTCATAGCTTCACCGATAATTTCAAGATTTCTTTCTGTCGCTTTTCTAAGCATGGCATTCTGCTTGTATTGTTTGAAATC
>CAYSGX010000468.1:0-2688 GCA_964430605.1 uncultured Chitinophagaceae bacterium | reverse complement strand
CCTTTGTTTGCCAATACTGTGGTGATGGCAAACAAAGGTCTTGCACAAAAGAAAGATTACGATTCAATCGATTCGGCTCCTGAAGAGAAAGAAAGAGGTATTACTATTAATACCGCTCACGTAGAATACGAAACAACTGCGCGTCACTATGCTCACGTAGATTGTCCGGGCCACGCTGATTACATTAAAAACATGGTAACTGGCGCTGCTCAAATGGACGGTGCTATATTAGTGTGTGCCGCTACAGATGGCCCTATGCCTCAAACTCGCGAACACATCTTGTTAGCGCGTCAGGTAGGTGTGCCTTCATTAGTAGTGTTTTTGAATAAAGTTGATTTAGTTGAAGACCCTGAATTGTTGGAGTTGGTTGAAATGGAAGTTCGTGAACTGTTAAGTTTCTACGACTATCCCGGTGATACCATTTCTATCATCAAAGGTTCTG
The DNA here is from genome assembly GCA_964430605.1 of uncultured Chitinophagaceae bacterium. Classification (GTDB taxonomy): domain Bacteria; phylum Bacteroidota; class Bacteroidia; order Chitinophagales; family CAIOSU01; genus CAYSGX01. The sequence goes on along the minus strand of CAYSGX010000468.1, from coordinate 2,246 downwards.
CTTTGAAAGGTTTGAACGGTGATGCTGAAGGTGTTGCTGCTATCGAAGCTTTGATGGATGCGGTAGATAAAGATATTCCGGTTCCTCCAAGAGCTGTTGATAAGCCTTTCTTAATGCCGGTTGAAGATGTATTCTCTATCACAGGTCGTGGTACAGTTGCTACAGGCCGTATCGAAAGAGGTGTAATCAAAACTGGTGAATCAGTTGATATCATCGGTTTAGGCGCTGAGAACCTGAAATCTACTTGTACAGGGGTTGAAATGTTCCGCAAAATATTAGATACAGGTGAAGCTGGTGATAACGTAGGTATTTTATTGCGTGGTGTTGAAAAAGAAGCCATCAAACGTGGTATGGTTATTTGCGCACCGGGTTCAGTAAAACCTCACACTGAATTCAAATGTGAAGTTTACGTGCTAAGCAAAGAAGAAGGTGGTCGTCACACGCCATTCTTCAACCAATATCGTCCACAGTTCTACATGAGAACAACAGACGTTACAGGTGAAATTACTTTGCCTGAAGGTGTTGAGATGGTTATGCCGGGCGATAACGTAACTTTAACAGTTAAGTTAATCTATCCGGTTGCTATGGAAAAAGGTTTACGTTTCGCTATCCGCGAAGGTGGCAGAACTGTAGGTGCTGGTCAGGTAACTGAAATTTTAAAATAAATTAACTGATAACGATGCCATTGTATCACTGCGGTGGCATCGTTTCTATAATTTTCAATAACAAAAAACAGGCGTAGTTCAGAGCATAAAAAAGAGGAGATTGGGAACTGTGCTTTAAAATTTATACAGGGGCATAGTTCAGTGGTAGAATAGCGGTCTCCAAAACCGTTGACGTCAGTTCGAATCTGGCTGCCCCTGCAAAGAATAATAAAAGAAACATGAACAAGTTAAACACCTATTTTAAAGAAGCTTACGATGAGTTGGTACATAAAGTGTCTTGGCCTTCATGGGATCAGTTACAGGAAAGTGCTGTAATAGTTTTAGTAGCTTCTCTGATAATTGCAGTAGTTGTTTTAGCTATGGATCAGGCTTCCAGCCAATTGTTGAAAATTGTTTATAAAACCATTACAGGCTAACCAAAAGTACTATTGATGTCAGCAGGAACAAATACGGTTGCCGAAAATAAGTGGTACGCCCTTAGGGTTGTAAGCGGTAAAGAGCGTAAGATTAGAGATTATATCGAGAATGAAGTTAAGCGTTCGGGTTGGGATGTGTACATTACACAAATTTTAGTTCCAACTGAGAAAGTTTACAAAGTGGTGAATGGTAAAAAAACGATTAAAGAAAAGAATTTCTTCCCTGGTTATATTTTAATAGAAGCTTTGGAAGGTAAATTGAATGGCGATATTATTCAAACATTCAGAAATATTACAGGGGTAATTCATTTCTTAGGAAAAGAAGTCCCTACACCTTTAAGAAAATCTGAAGTAAACAGAATTTTAGGTAAGGTAGATGAACAACAGGAAACAGGCGAAACAGCGAACGAACCGTTCTTAGTTGGCGAAAAAGTGAGAATTACTGATGGGCCTTTTAATGATTTTAAAGGTACTATTGAAGAAATAAATGAAGAAAAGAAAAAACTGAAAGTGGTGGTAATGATTTTCGGAAGAAGAACACCGGTGGAAGTTAACTTTATGCAAGTAGAAAAAGCACAATAATAACAATGGCTAAAGAAATTGAAGGTTTCGTAAAATTACAGGTGAAAGGCGGTCAGGCTAATCCTGCGCCACCAATTGGCCCGGCACTGGGTGCTAAAGGTATTAATATCATGGAGTTCTGCAAGCAGTTTAATGCCAGAACACAAGACAAGCAAGGTAAAATTTTGCCGGTAGTTATTACCTATTACAAAGACAAGTCTTTTGAGTTTATTATCAAAACACCTCCTGCCAATGCGCTTTTGTTGGAAGCAACCAAAGTAAAACAAGGTTCGGCACAATCTAAACGTATTAAAGTAGGTAGTGTTACCTGGGATCAGGTGCGTGCTATTGCACAGGAGAAAATGCCTGATTTAAACTGTTTCACTATCGAGTCTGCTATGAGTATGATAGCCGGTTCAGCAAGAAGCATGGGGTTAACAGTTACAGGCGAAAGCCCTTTGAAGAAATAATTTTTTAACGTGGGAGTTTCGGAAATTTTCGGAACGCCAAAACCACCTGATAATATGAAATTAACTAAGAACAGAAAAGCAGTTCAGTCTAAAGTAGATGCCTCTAAATTATACAACTTAGAGCAGGCTTCAGC
>CAYSGX010000467.1:0-2691 GCA_964430605.1 uncultured Chitinophagaceae bacterium | reverse complement strand
GATTTATTCCTGCGTTTGTCAAAGGGTAAATAATCTTTCCTGTTACGGTAATATTGGTTTGAATGGTATAAGTGCCATAACTGAACCTGATTTTATCAATGGTATGCGGATTACCTTTGATGGTATTTGAATTTGAAAAATATACTTCTCCCTCAGAGGTATTTAAGGTTCCCTGCTCATAATACCATGTGCCGGCAACTGTTACATTGCCTCCAATATCAAGCGTTCCCGAAGGTTTCGCTATTATTACATGAGGCAAGGGGCTCCACCCAAAATTAACATTGCTCGTAATGCTTTGATTGCCCGTGCCGTTGACTACTATTTTTGCATTGCCTCCTCCTGCATAGACATTGTTCAACTCTATATCTCCTTCTAAAAATATGGTATCTCCGTTAAGATTTATTCCTGCGTTTGTCAAAGGGTAAATAATCTTTCCTGTTACGGTAATATTAGTTTGAATGGTATAAGTACCATAATTGAAGCGGATTTTGCTGAATATTATCTCATTGCCACTAATGGTTTTACTTTCTGTAAAGAGTGCTGTACCTTCATTATGATAAAATATTCCGCCTGTATTGGTAAAATTACCTGCAACCTGAAGGGTACCTGATGTTGATTTGAAACTGCCTCCTATTGATAAATAGCCACCTGCATTAATAGTAATATTCCCGCTGCCACCTTCAAAAGCTCCGCTGTGTACACGAATGCCTTTTGAGCTAATAGTTAAGGAATTACTGCCCTGATAAACAGTATTTACAAAGCCGCTGTCTAAGTACAGTCCTCTTATAGTTGTATTGCCTGTCAGGTAGCAGTCTTTAATACTGTATCCGTTAAAATATGCAGTATCATTTGTTCCCGGCACACTTACCCCGCTTGTGCCACCCGATGTAGCGCTCCAGTTACTGGTGTTGTTCCACAGGCTGTCAGTGTTGCCTGTCCAGTAGCGTTCAGCAGCTTTTGTATGGGTTACTAATATCGCAAGGCAAATAATCAGGCTAAATAAAATGCGGTTTTTCATGGGCAGTGAGTGGTTTTTAGTGCTGTGGCTGTTTATCGTGGTTTCCGGGTAGGCTAGTATTCTGTGTATGCGCTGAAAGTACCGTTTATATATTTGGCTCTTACCTTTATTTTATAATCAGAAATATTCCAGTAATGCCCCAGCATTGCCGCATATTCATTACCTGTCTTTTCGGCAGTAGCGTTCGCATGGCTTCCGCTTATTGTGTTGGTTTGCAGGTCATAAATCTGGCTTATGTATATGTTGTTGTCAGACTTATCTATCATTTCAAAATACAGCTTAGATACGCCTGAAGTATCTTCCAGCAATACTGCCACTGTTATCGAGAAAGTATCTGTCCCCTGTGCCAGTGTTTCATTATATGCTGCCCCTTTTGCCTCGCCCACAAGGTCGCTGCGCACTGCTGTTATTTGCGGCATGGCGCTTTGGGCAAATACAATACCTAATCCCATAAGGTGCACTGCAGATAAAATTAATATTCTTTTCATTTGGCGCATGATATTTATTATTTTAAAAATACGTCCCTGTAGCAACATCCCTGTCGTTTTAATAAAATTAAACTTACTTGTTAAGTCCCGTTTTTTATTCAAGGTTGAAGTAAGGAAATATTTTTAAGACAAAAGAATTTTTTAATAACTTTTCTTATTTCATCAAACATTTATATTATTCTCAAACAGGTTTTGGAATCAAATCTGTTTAGAGAATAGATATACCGAATATTCCAGACTTTGATTTTTCCAAAACCTGAGTTGTTTCGGTATAATAATTCATTAATGATGAAATGTGCAATTCTTAATGTGTGTTTTTCTCTAAAATTTATCACTGATAACTAATTAGCGCATAAGCCCATACCAAATTTTGCAAAGAAGATTTCCTTTATTGACCAATAAAACCAAAATATTGACCAGTTAAGCGTAAAAATTCACAAACAAAACAAAATTGCTTGACAACAAAGCAAAAATGTTGCTCAATAAAATCAAAATGCTGTTTAACAAATCAGGAATATTTGACAACAAAACAGAAAACTGTTTAATAGAAACGAAATTATTGGTCAATAAAACAAAAATATTGATTAACTGAAAGGCATGTTTTAATAAACGATAGCCGGGTTAAAAAATATTTTTTTCAAAGCGAATAATATTTTTTTTGGGGTATCGTTTATTGAACCAGCAGCGGGCAATTCATGTAGCCGCTGTGAGTCCCTCTCTTTATTTAACATGCCTGTGCAGCAGGTTAGGGTGTCATGAATAAACTGCTCACCTGAAACGCCAGGCACAAATCGTAGCAGTATGGCAAAGTTGAAGTTAGGATTATCAAATCTTAATGCTGCGGGCATGTTACTGAAAGCCAATCAGGTGGTTGAGATGATGACAGGCAATGTCGATTTCCCTTCGCCCGACCCCGCGCTGCCGGTGGTGGCTGCTGTAGCCCATGAGCTGAATAACGCTATTATAGCTGCCAGCACGGGCGACAGCAATAAGATTGCCGCCCGCAACCTGAAGCAAGAAGACCTGAAAGTGCTGTTGACCCAATTAGGCAGCTATGTGCAAGACGAAAGCAAGGGCGATGAGATTAAAATTCTCAGCTCGGGCTTTGAGGTGGTGAAACGCGGCATGCCCTATGGCATATTGCCTGCCCCTACAGGGCTACTCGCGAAACCGGATGTTATTGTC
>CAYSGX010000466.1:704-2695 GCA_964430605.1 uncultured Chitinophagaceae bacterium | reverse complement strand
TCCATTACCAGACCATGATTGTGTCCCTACGCTTGTAGAGATTGTATAGCTTCCTCCAAAGTCATCACCGCCAACGGCATCATAGTCCCAAACTTCAACAGTATAAGGCGGGTTAGTCAGGTATATGTTAAGGTTGTTAAAAGTAACGGGTGGGAATGTGTTATTAAAATAACCTGATGTGTAAACCGTTTGGTTTGAACCGTTTTTTATTCTGATATAAAGGTCTGGTTGTTCATCAGCGAAAGCAGTGTACCACCAACTTGTTGAAATATTGGAGATAGTAAATGAATTTAATCTTGGTGTACCTGCCCAATTCGGTGTCAAAATTGAATAATCGGAATATCCTGAAAAAATAATTATGTCATCCCACGTTGCGTTAGTTGCATTGTATGTATGAATATTCCTTCCACTCTCGCGTAATCTGTAACCACCTACATAGCTGTCGCAAATAATATTTTGTGTTCCGCTGTATAGTGTTTGTGCTGTTCCTGCTACGTCAGCGTGAGCAATCAGATTGATTTTGTTGATTACGTTTCCTGTTTGTGCATCCACAAAAACATGGCACATCGTAAAGGGATTGGCGGCATCAATACGTATTTTATAGGCAAGTATGTAATCAAAACCGTTTTCGATAGGAATAGCAGCAATCAACAGTTCAACAGGATATTCATTGAGCAGTTCCGAAACTTTCAGATGTTCTTTTGCAATGGTGTATGCCCTTTCGGAACTGATTGTATGTTGTGTCGGGATATTTTCTTTTTGTGAAACTTGTCCGTTAATGGAATTGGCTACCCCGTCTTTGAAATGAACCATTACTATACAACCGTCAATGGCAATGCCATTATAAAATTGCTGATAGTTTACATGGGTAAACCCAAGCTCGTCCGTTCGTTCGCTTATCTGCTGAAAGGAATAGTTGTCATTCAGTCCCAACCAGAGGTTGAACTTATTTGTCAGCGATTCCCTACTGATATTATACTTTGAAAGCCCCTGATGAAACACGTCTCCCTTGTCTGTTTCAATCTTTATTTCTGCTTTTTCAACAACGACAGTTCGTTGATATGGCGTTGTTGCCATTACCGTGCCTTTGCTTGCACCGCTCTTAAATGGGTTAACAAAATTTTGCATTACAGGCAATGATTTGGTTTGCCCGAAGCAATTCGCTGTAACCGTTACGGCTAAAAGAAATACCGAAATTTTTGATGGTAACTTTCTCATGGTAAAAATTTATTTGGTTGTTAGTGATGTTATTTTATTGTTTAATCGAATTACTGCCGTGTCAACCTTTGTAGAGCCGAAGCCCCAAACTATCCTGTTTGTCTTTTCTTTCGTCTTTACTTCAATGAACGAATACATGTTGTCGGGTTCATTGAAATCGTAATTTTTCAGTTCTTTGGCTTCATTAAAGATTTCTAAAGTCTTCTTTTTGTCTATCTTTTTAAGTTCCTTTTCTTTTTCAAACAGCTTACCGTCTGCTGTAAGCGTATAGCTTCTTACTTCTCCCGTAAAACCGCCACCATTTCCAAAGCTAATTCCTTCAACGCCTGTCTTGACAGCAATTTTTCCGGTCATACAAGAGTTTAGCATTACGAAGATTAAAAGCGAATACATTTTCATATTGAATTGATTGTTGTGTGCTAAATCCATTTTGTGTTACGGTATTAAACAAATCAGCGTGAGCTAATTCCTATTACTCCGTAACCGAGGTTCTACCACGAACCCACAACACAAAGCAAAAAGGAACGCCCACGCCTTGACGTGAGCGTTTCCACTTTTACCTCCCTGTGTTGTTTTGAAATGTGGTAGATTTCGATTACAGGAATTTTAAAGCGAAACGCTATATTTTATATGTCTTTAATTTATGTCATTCAATAATTTTTTTCGTTCGGTATAAAAGTAAATATTTTGGTAATTATCTTCATCTTTCAGTTAATGGGCGCATCACAAATTGCACATATTCTGCGTAAAATACTCTTCGACAAGCTCAGAGT
>CAYSGX010000466.1:0-694 GCA_964430605.1 uncultured Chitinophagaceae bacterium | reverse complement strand
GTCGAACCATATCTATCTTTGGTATGCAATTTGCCATACATCTCAATTAATTATCACTAACAGCAGATTAACCATTATGACTTCTCAACATCATCAGATTTATCATCTTTTTTATTGCTGTTATCTTTTGATGATTCATCAGCTCCTTTCAGGTAAGTAGGCAAATTAAGCCCTGCCATATTAAACAAATCGTTCAGTGGCGGTACGGTTTTCATCATTCCTGAAACAAAGTTGGCGGTAGATGAATTGCCGTTTTCATTATTGTTGTTTCCCGAATCCCAAACAGTTATTTTATCTATCTTGATATTCTTCACGGCTTCTACCTGTGTTCTTACTAATTCGGGTAATTTCTCAATTAATAACAACTGGAAAGCTTTGGTAGGATCGCCACCTGCCGCTTTCACTACCTGCTCATACCCTTCCGCCTGCTTGGTTAAAATTTCAAATAAACCCTTTGCTTCCGCTTCCATTTTTGCATATATCGCATCTGCTTCACCTTTAGCATTTTCCCTTATGCGTTCTGCTTCCGCCTGCGCTTCTATAATGGCTCGTTGCTTGGCAATTTCCGCAGGGATAACAATATTGGCAATTTGAGTAGAACGTTCTCTTTCCGAGCGTGCCGTTTCAGCTTTTTGCTCTGCCAGATAGGATTCTTCCAACGCTTTTGCCTGCTGCACTTTTTCGGCAGCCACCG
>CAYSGX010000465.1:0-2706 GCA_964430605.1 uncultured Chitinophagaceae bacterium | reverse complement strand
GTGCAATTCCTGCTTTAGATAAAGTGAAGCCATCTAACGATGACGAGCGTGCAGGTGTTGATATTGTAAGACGTGCTATCGAAGAACCATTGCGTCAAATTTGCGCTAATGCAGGTATCGAAGGTTCTGTTGTAATCAATAAAGTGAAAGAAGGTAAAGCCGATTATGGTTTTAACGCCCGCACCGAAACTTACGAAAACCTGTTCAAAACAGGTGTTATAGACCCCACTAAAGTTACCCGTGTAGCATTAGAAAATGCGGCTTCTATTTCAGGCATGTTGTTAACTACAGAATGTTTAATAGTTGACAAGCCTGAAGAAAAAGGCGCTGCTGCTATGCCGCAAATGCCCGGTGGCGGAATGGGCGGAATGTATTAATCAATACATAATTCTCAACAAAAAAATCCCCAACCGAATTTCGGTTGGGGATTTTTTATTTTTCTTCATACCTGATTTTTTTTCTGATAACCTGATTTCGGGTTAAGCAATAAAATACCGGTACAATTGTTTTTGAGCCGTTGGCTAAAGCCTAACGGCAATTAATTTACCGAATCTAATTATTAGGTTGACCTGCGGATTGCTCCCGATATTCATCGGGGCTTTAGCTGACGGACATTAAAGAAATTTACAGTTTTAAACAGCTTCTTAAAACCTAACCTGAGTTTGGTTTAAAAAAGCACTGAACCGTTCTTTTTTAAAAAATGTTAAAATGCCGTGAAATGAAACAGGTCTTGCAACTGTTTCAGCGATTTACGGTCTAAACAACAGAATATTTATACTAATGAGAATCATTGCTTCACTGTTATTGTTTTTTTCCTGCTACACCGTCTTTTCCCAATCTATAGATACCACAGGTAACAAGCTAATTTCTTACACGCTATGGAAAACTTCTTCTAAAGAAGATATCCGTAAGCAAATGAAAGACAACAAAATTCCGAAGGCATTGGTAAAGGTTAAATATGCCGTAAACATTTACGATATACAATACAAAACCTGCTGGCACGATGGCACTTGTATTATGGCATCGGGCTTATATTTTGTTCCGCAGGAAGTAAAAAAGCCAATAGCACAAGTAGTGTATCATCATGGTACCAGGGTGAAGCCGGGCAGAAGCAAAAACATGGCAGGTGAAGAATACCTGAGCCTGGGCATGGCGGTAGATGGCTATGCGGTGCTTTTTCCCGATTATATAGGCTTGGGACATGGGGAAAGATTTCATTTGTATCAACATGCCGAAAGCGAAGGGCAGGCTACTGCCGATATGTTGCTTGCCGTTAAAGAGCTAAATGATACGCTGGGCGTTAAAACCAATAACCAGCTTTTTCTTACCGGGTATTCGCAAGGTGGCCATGCCGCTATGGCAGCTCATAAAACCTTGCAGGAAAAATATGGAGATATATTTGAAGTAACGGCTTCTTCGCCCATGTCGGGAGCTTATGATATGGCAGGCGCACAGGCTTCGGTAATGTTTGAAAACTACAGCCAGCCACATTATTTACCTTATTTACTGAAAGGATATAATGAAGCATATAAAATAGTGCCCGATATTGTTTCAATTTATAATTCGCCTTACGATACTTTAATAGCTAAGATGTTCGACAGCGATTTGTCGATAAGCGAAATGAATGATTTGTTGCCACCCATACCTAAACAAATGGTGAAAGACAGCATTGTAAACCTGTTTTTAAACGATCCTGAATATAAACTGCGCAAAGCCATTGCCGCCAACTCACTTATAAACTGGAAACCGGAAGCGCCCATGCAACTGTGCTATTGCGCTGCCGATGAGCAGGTGAAGGCCGAAAACGCTATTGTGGCTTATAACAGCTTTAAGTCATTAGGCGCAAAAAACATAAGGCTGTTAGATGCAGGTAAAAAGTATGGGCACTTTAAATGTGCCATTTTCGCCTCTATGTACAGCAAATTTTATTTCGATACTTTCAGAAAAGGAAGCAATAAAGGCAGAAGGGGCAGCCCCGGCAAAAGAATGTTGCTGGCATTTGCCAAACTCTCTATTAAGCCTTAATACAACTGTTTTTTTTGTATAAGGAAAACAACGATTGCTTATGCAGTGGGTAAAACTTATATTAACATGAACGGTTCGAGGTTGGTGTTTTGTCTTCTTGATGTTACATGCGACATTAGTTAATAGGAATTTTGTCTGTTGAACCTGCTTCAGTTCCTTCATCTGCTTTTAATGATGCAATGAATAGCACAACGATTACAGCACCTGCAAGTTTCCAATAAAATGCAGTGCTGTCTGCTGCGTTAAGGAAGTTTAAAGCATTTACTAAAACAAAAAAAGTTGCAACTGAAAAAATTAGTTTCAGATTTTGTTTGATGTTTTGCTGAATTTGTTTCATTTTTCTATTTGTTTAATTGATTAGTAAAATTGTCTGCTTAAATTTAATAAATAATTTTTTTGCAGATATTCTAATGTTCAGGCTAAAACAAAAAATATACTGCCTGCACTTTAGTTTTTATTGAGTGTTTGGGTTATCCAGCGGCTCACCATATCTTCTAAAACGTTTAAAGGCAGCGCCCCGTTTTTAAGCACTATGTCGTGAAACGCCTTAATATCGAAGCGGTTGCCCAGTTTTTCTTCCGCCATTGCTCTAAGGGCTAATATTTTCATTTGCCCTACCTTATAGGCAGTAGCCGGCGATGGCATAACAATATGGCGTTCTACCATTTTGGCACATTCGCC
>CAYSGX010000464.1:0-2721 GCA_964430605.1 uncultured Chitinophagaceae bacterium | reverse complement strand
TATGATGGAAGCAACTTAACGCCTGTACCCAACCCATCGGTATATCGCTATTCTGGTAACATTTATGAATACAACAATAAACTCTATTTGAGATATCGCAACAATGATGATGGGACTGCTCAACTTTATGAATATGACGGAAACAACTTAACGCTTGTACCCAGCCCACCTGACCATGATAATCAGCAGAAAGGTTATTCTGGATACCCTTATGAATACAACAATAAACTCTATTTGCAGTATCGCAACAACGATGATGTCTCCCAAATGTACCGACTGTCGGGAATAACAGCAGTAGAAAATCAGCCCGTTCAACAATTTGGTATTTATCCCAACCCCAACAACGGCACATTCCGAATTATGGCAGATATTAATACAACTCATGCAGTGCGGTTGCAGTTATTTTCAGCTTTAGGGCAAATGGTTTACAGTGAGGCAATATTGCCAACAGCAAATAAAATTGCGCACGATATTTCGGTAAGCAATATCGCTTCGGGCATTTATCTGGTGCAGTTAGTTGTTGACGGAGAAAGGTATTACAAAAGATTGGTGGTGGAGTGATAGCGGTTTAAACCTTTTCCAATCCCGATACTTGTCGGGATTGGAAAAGGTTTAAGACTTGCTAAGTCTCGAAGACTTAGTAAGTCTATTATGAAACCTCGCAAGGTTTTTAAAACAGGGGGTGTCCGAAACCTTTAAATCGTCTTATTATACAATGGGTTGAAACCCATCGCTAATTATGACCAAAGGACTTTTTCTTTTAAAACCGGGCTAAAGCCCTTATAAGCCCTGCGGACTTTAGTCCGCTGTATTGAATAAAAATAATTCCTTTGGTCAAAAAAATGCCATAGGTTTTAACCTGTGGCAAAAGGTAAGCGCATCTCGGTTAAAAACCTTGCGGGTTTTTCTTTGCGCCTTAGCGTCTTTGCGTGAAATTCAGAAGTTCAACGAATCTAACAACCTCTCTCAAATTCCTGCATCACCTCTACCAACACCTGCACACTCTCTATTGGCAAAGCATTATACATAGAAGCCCTGAAACCACCTACTGAGCGATGCCCTTTTAATCCTACAATACCTGCTGCTTCAATCATTTCGTTAAATGCAAGTTCTAGCTCAGGCTTTGAAAGTACAAAAGTCGCATTCATCAGCGAACGGTCTTCTTTAGCTACAGTTCCGCTAAACAAACTGTTTCTATCTACTTCATTATAAAGCAGCGCGGCCTTGGCATTATTGCGTTGTTCCATCGCAGCTAAGCCACCTTCAGCTTTAATCCATTGCAACGTTAAGTAACTTACATATACCGCAAACACCGCAGGCGTATTATATAAAGATTGATTGTCGGCATGTTTACGATAATCAAATATCATTGGTATCTTCTTATTTATAGTATGCAGAAAATCCTTTTTGATAATTACTATAGTAGTGCCTGCTGCCCCTGCATTCTTTTGTGCCCCTGCATATATCATGTCAAATAGTTTCGCGTCCCACTGCCTGCTGAATATATCTGCAGACATATCGGCAATCAACGGCACACTGCTATTAGGTATATGATGAAACTGCGAACCATATATAGTATTGTTAGTAGTTAAATGCAGGTAACGGGCATTGCTCTCAATATTCAATTCCTTCGGAATAAAACTATAGCTACTTTCTTTTGAAGAACCTGCTATAGATACATTGCCAAACAACTTCGCTTCCTTTATAGCCTTATCAGACCACACGCCTGTATCTATATAAGAAGCAGTTTCCTCTGCACTTAGAAAGTTCATAGGTATTAAAGCAAACTGTGCGCTTGCGCCACCCTGCATAAACAATACCTCATAATCATCACCCAATTCATAAAGCTCTTTCACCAAAGCCTGCGCCCCTTCAATAATCTCTAAAAACAACTTGTCGCGATGCGATATCTCTAATATAGATAAGCCCGAATCATTGTAGTTGTTTACTGCCGCTGCTGCCTGCTGAAATACCACCTGTGGCAATATAGATGGTCCCGATGTGAAATTGTGCTTTTTCATACAAGCACAAAGATATAAGTTTAATATATGCTGAAAGTACGTTGCGGAGGCAAAACTATTGAAGGTTCAGGAAAGCCTTGTCCCCTCTTTTTGAGGGGGGCAGAGGGGTGATAATTAATTTAATGTCTCGTCCTAAAGCCCGAAAATGAATGTATGTTTACAAAAGTTGAATTGCTTAAACCTAATAAAATCAATAGTTTCAGAATGTTTTTCATTTTGAATAAACTGAAAAACAAGAAATATTTTTTAGCTGATTTCTGTCTGAATATCAATATTATCAATACTTCCAGATGTTTTTAAGATAAAAGCAGAAAGTTTTTTAATCAAAAAACAAAGGTTTCGCAACATACAGCTCCCTCTCTTTCCGTTTTTTTAGACATTTTTTGAAAATTGTTTTAAATAAATTTATAAAACATAAATTATAATACACAGAAAATCAGTCATAAAATTGCCACAAAAAATTATTCTCACTTTTTTTGTAAAAATGTTTTGCAGAATTGAAAAAGGTTTCTACTTTTGTGTCCCGCTTGAAACGAGCGGTTTTAAAAAAAGAGTACAAAAGTTCTTTGAGATATTGGTAAAAACAGCAAAATAGCTAGATAGGAATTCAATTTCTAACAAAACAAATTAACAGTATTAAAATCTCTTACAATGGAGAGTTTGATCCTGGCTCAGGATGAACGCTAGCGGCAGGCTTAAT
>CAYSGX010000463.1:0-2726 GCA_964430605.1 uncultured Chitinophagaceae bacterium | reverse complement strand
GGTCTTTTTTATTGTATAGCTCCAGATTTTTCCGTTTGCTGTAGTAGTATTCTAAAAAAACAAAAAACAACATGAATGGCGCGCCAAGCAACAATAAGTTGGGAGCATTTTCATATTGGGTCAACATTTGGGTGAAGGTTAGTTTTCCTGCTGTAAAGTCCATATTACTTTATAGTTTTTGTTCGCACTTACTGTTTATTCTTTAACGCTACTATTATCTAAATTCCAATATCCAACTTCTAAATTCCACTATGCAAACTTATTAAAAAACTCATAGTATCAATATCATCGGCATAGTCCCATAGTTCAGGTTGCTGGCTGCCGCCAAACGGAACGGCAGGTAAATCTTTACTTTCAGCAACTATACATTGTATTTCATTTTTGTGTGCTGAAATAAAATTTTTCACTTCATCAATCTCTTTATAAAACCAGTAATGAATAATAGCCACAGGCGTGGCAATAGCCGCGTCTTCTTTCAGCATTACATAATCTGAAGCTAAATGAACGGTGTTGTTCATCAGTAATAAGGTTCTGTTATAATCGTAGTTGTTTTTGTAAGAAGATTCATCCATTAAATAATTGAACCTGCCTTCCCACACATCAAGCAGCTTGGGTATATTATAACTTTCAGGAAAAAATATCATCGAAACATTTCTGCAACCTAAGCCATAATATTGAAACACATCGTTGCCCAAAGCCAGCAATTGTTCATCGGTTTCATTACCGTTTAAAACCGCAACCGAGTTTCTGTTTTTCCTGATAATGTTCGGGTATTTTCCGAAGTAATAATCGAAATACCTTGCAGCATTATTACCGCCTGTAGCGATTACGGCATCAATATCTTTGAGTATTTCAGCATATACAATCCTGTCTTTAAATTCGGGCTGAACAGCGATTAATAGTGTAATGATTTCGGGCAACAATATTTTGTCTTTAGACGATAATTTTATTACAGCAATATTGCCCGAAGCCAACACACACAGCAAATCGTGAAAACCTACCAAAGGCAAATTACCCGCCATTACAATTCCCACTCGCTTTGGCGCTTGCGCCACTATATTATAATTACTTAGCCAACGTTTTAGTTTTTCTTCATTCAAATAACAATTCACAACGGCAGTTAAAGATTTTTTGATATTTTCTACGGTAAACCATCTGTTGTGATAATATGTTTTGAGCAACAAATCTTCATTTGTTAAAATTTTATTTTCTATTTCTGTGCCTAATGAAACAAAAGCGGCAATAACCGTGTTGAGGTGCATAATTGAGATTATTATTATAATTTATTGAATAGGGTGCATTACTTTTGCACTCAAATTCAAAAATACCTAAAACAGTTGTTGTATGGCTATAATGATTACAGATGAATGTATTAATTGTGGAGCGTGTGAGCCTGAATGTCCAAACAACGCGATTTATGAAGGCGGAGTAGAATGGGCACTTGCCGATGGTACAGGTGTAACCGAATCTTTAACATTAGTTGATGGCAGGACTGTTGCCGCCACTGAAAAAATCGCTCCTGTTTCTGAAGAGTTTTACTACATAGTGCCCGATAAATGTACTGAATGCGTTGGCTTTCACGAAGAGCCTCAGTGCGCGGCAGTATGCCCTGTAGATTGTTGCGTTCCCGACCCCGACCATGTTGAAAGCAAAGAAAGCCTTTTAGATAAAAAAGAAAGAATGCACTTGTAATATTTTCGGCTTATATCTCAAAAACCATAAAAGCGGCACTGTCATAAAAAGGTAGTGCCGCTTTTTTATTAGGCTTCTTCGGAAAATAGTTTCCGGAACTTGATGGGCCGTGCTGATACTTCGTTCCCCGGCATAACCCCCCACTGGGCGTAGGCTGTGCCTACGCCCGGCAAGGTTACAGCTATTATACCTGCATTCCATATTTTTCATACAACCTCAATGTTTACCAATCCTTTTCTGCCTGCATAATCTACTGCACTGCTATAAAGATAATGCTCTACCGATTCTACTTAACCCGCACACACAAGGCATAGTTTATCCGTAAGTTATCAGTTGTGTGGTCGTTTAACATTGTCGTTAGGTGCTGATGCTTTTCAGTTTCTTATATATTGGTCTATACCAGTCCAATGTCAATTTAATTGTCCACAAAACATATATAGATATAATTATTAGTGTTATACCGAAGTGAACTATGAAAGATAAACAAGAAAGTAGTATCAGAATAGTCAAATGAGTCAAAATGTCATTTTTAAGTTGTTTGCGAATTTCTTTTTCGTCTTCGTCAAAAACATAGAAGTGTTCTGAAAAGGCATTTCCAATATTCGACATGATAAAGCAAATTATAAAAGTCAAAATAGAGGCTTTATTTAGGTTTATTCTTGTCATAATTTCTTGAGCAATAATTTCCAATTCATTGCTATGTGCAACATCATCCCATCTTGTCATTTCTCTTAATAATCTGAGAGTTGAGCTGTTTTTAGTCTCAAGCGCTATGTCACTCATGTATTTCTTTGTATCTATAGTGTCCATGCATTTGCACCTAGCTTGCCCATAATGCCTCGAAAACTTCCTCCTGTTTCGGTATAAGCAAATATAGAAGGAAGTTTCTCACTTTTTTAGTTGCCTTTTATTTGCCTTTCAGTACAGCGGTACTCCGCCTTCCCAAAATATCATTTTTTATTGTGTTTAAAGATACTCGAACAGCCCTGACCATTCTCTATCTCTACCGTTTACACAATCTTCTTTACACTACC
>CAYSGX010000462.1:0-2726 GCA_964430605.1 uncultured Chitinophagaceae bacterium | reverse complement strand
ATTTTAATTATACCGAATTCGGTACAATTAAAAATTCGGCAGGAAGCAATAATTTTGTTCTTTCCGTAAAAAATTGGATTGAAGCAACCAACGCAATCGGTATAACTGCAAGAGCAGGAAGATACGGTGGAACTTACGCTCACAAAGACATTGCATTTCATTTTGGAATGTGGATTAGCCCAAAGTTTCAGTTACTTTTAGTAAAAGAATACCAACGGCTTAAAGAAGATGAAAACAACCGCCAGCAATTAGAATGGAATTTACAGCGGACTTTAACCAAAGTAAATTACCACATACATACTGACGCAATTAAGGAAACCCTGATACCGAAAGAAATCACCAAACAGCAGGCAAGTTTTGTATATGCCAACGAAGCCGACTTATTGAACGTTGCTCTTTTCGGAATTACAGCAAAAGAATGGCGGGACAGCAATCCCGATAAAGACGGAAATGTCAGGGATTATGCGACATTGGAACAATTGGTAGTTTTGAGCAATATGGAAAGTATTAACGCATTGCTTATCCGACAAGGGTTAACACAAAGTGAAAGGCTTGCACAACTTAACAAAGTTGCTATAACTCAAATGAAATCTTTACTTGAAAGTAATGCAATCAAGAGACTTAAATAAACAACAAATCGTTAAAGCAGTAACCAAAATTTTATTTAAAGCCGCTGTTGTTGAAAATTCAGCTACTAATTAATAGAGATAAAAATGATAATTACTTTTGTTTCTTTCAGAAAGTTGTAAGGCAAATGATTTAATTACAGGAGATGATGATTTCACGGCAACTATAAAAAAACCAAAAAATGAATAACCCCGAACCCCAAACAACTGCCACCGATTATAAACTTATAGACGAGCAGTTCAGAAAAATACAAGTGCGCATTTACAGGCAGTTTAAAAAAAAACCTGACGTTGAATCGTTGCTGTTTTTAATTGGCATGAGAGAACTGGGCACGGTAAAAGAAAAATTTACCAAAGAAGAAAAAGTAAACCTCATGCACATTGCCACCTGCAGATTAATGAGTTACGATGGCTATTTTGAACTGGAAGGCTTGGATAAAGATGGCTGGCCACATTGGGTTGCCATAAAACCTGTGCCGCAATTGCCCGTTGAAGAACAAGAGTATTTGCTGAAGCAATTGATAATTCGTTACTTTGCCGAACTTTAATTTTTTTACTGTTAATTAAAATAAAAACTACCCATTATGAACAAATTTTTCACTTTAATGATGATTGTTGCCGGAGTATTCGCTTATTCTGCCTGCAATTCTCAAAAAAACGATGCTAAAGAAAAACTAAAAGATATGACAGACGGATTGTATGCAGAAATTGTTACCAGCAAAGGCACCATTTTATTGCAATTAGAATTTGAAAAAACCCCTATGACCGTAGCCAACTTTGTAGGCTTGGCCGAAGGTAAAATTGAAAACACCGCCAAACCTTTGGGTACTCCTTTTTACAACGGTATTAAATTTCACCGTGTAATTAAAGACTTTATGGTTCAGGGTGGCGACCCGCAAGGCAATGGCCAGGGTGGCCCGGGATATAACTTCCCCGATGAAATTGACCCATCGTTAAAACATACCGGCCCCGGTATTTTATCTATGGCTAATGCCGGCCCTGCAACTAATGGCAGCCAGTTTTTTATTACACACAAGGAAACGCCTTGGTTAGACGGCAAACATGCCGTGTTTGGCAAAGTGGTAAAAGGCATGGATGTAGTAAATGCTATTGAGCAAAACGATGAAATGACTACCGTAAACATTTTGCGTAAAGGCAAAGCTGCCGAAGGCTTTGATGCTGCTGCAACTTTCAAGGCAAAGAGAGATAATTTTGAAAAAGAGCAAGCGGCTAAAAACGCTGCCGCTGCCGAAGCCGCTAAAAAACTTGTAGCCGATAAATACCCTAATGCTAAAACCACCGCGAGTGGATTAATGTATGTAATGGAAAAAGAAGGCACAGGCAAGCAAGCTACTGCTGGAAGCACTGTTAAAGTACACTACACTGGAAAACTGACCGATGGCAGCAAATTCGATTCTTCTTTAGACCGTGGCGAACCAATTGAATTTCCTTTAGGAAAAGGTAATGTTATTAAAGGCTGGGACGAAGGTATTGCGCTATTTAAAGTAGGTGGTAAAGGCACTTTAATTATTCCTCACGAATTGGGCTATGGCGAAAGAGGCTTCCCTCCAGTAATTCCCGCGAAAGCTACTTTAATTTTCGAAATTGAATTAGTGGACGTTAAGTAACAGCCATTATTAAAAATGTATATTTACAGTCCTGAAGAATAATCTTCAGGACTTTTTTATTAAGAGGCATTTATGCAAAAAGTAAAATTTCAACAAGCCGAACCGACTGATTTTTTCAAAGTATTAAATCAGCGGGTGGAAGCATACTTCAAAACCAACGGCATTAATCGTAAATCTAATTTTCACTTCGCTTTCAAAAATCTTTTCTTTTTGGCTTTAGCGGTAGTGTTTTATGCTTTAATACTTTCTAAAGAATTTTCAGGCTGGCAGCTATACCCGCTATTTATTTTCTTCGGATTGTTTCTTACCATTTTTCTTTTCAGCGTGGCTCACGATGCTTCGCACAATGCTGTTTCTGAAAAACACTGGATAAACCGTTTGTTTGCCTACACTTGGAATATGGTGGGCATTACCTGTTATTTCTGGGAATTGAAACATAATGTGGCGCATCACGGCTTTACTAATGTTCCGG
>CAYSGX010000461.1:0-2729 GCA_964430605.1 uncultured Chitinophagaceae bacterium | reverse complement strand
TATCCACACAGTGCCTACAGGTTTTTCTTCACTGCCACCATCGGGCCCTGCTATGCCCGAAACGGCAACCGCTATATCGGTTTTGAATTTTTGATTAATGCCCTGTACCATCGCTTTTACGGTTGCTTCGCTCACTGCGCCATGTTGACTTATAATTTCGGAACCTACATTTAACTCACTGATTTTAATATTATTATCATAAGCTATCACCGAACCTTTGTAATAGGCCGAACTGCCTGCTACACTCGTAATTTTATGAGCAATATAACCACCTGTGCAACTTTCGGCAGTAGATAGTGTAAGTTGTTTTTCTTTCAGAATATTGCCCAACACTTCTTCAAAATTATTGGTAGTTGTACTATAAATGTACTTGTGAATTTTTTCTGAAAGTAGTGTTACCTGTGCCTGCATTTGAGTTTCTAGAACCTCTTTGTTATCGCCTCTTGCTGTAAGCCGAAGCGTAACAAAACCCAAATCGGGCAGATAGGCGAGTTTAAACTTTGCAGGCAATTGCGCTTCAAAATCTTTCAGCTTATCGGCCAGTAACGATTCGCCAATAGAAGCCGTGTGTATATGCCGGTGTATAATAAAAGGCAGTGAAAATGTTTCTTTCAGTTTAGGCAATACACTATCGGCCATCATGCTTTTCATTTCGTGTGGCACGCCCGGCATTGAGACAAATATTTTTCCGTTTTCATTAAACCACGTACCCCAGGCGGTACCTTTCAGATTCCTTACAGGGGTACAGTTTTCGGGTAACTCGGCAAGTTGTTTATTCCTTTCAAGCAATTCAATACCTCTTTTGGCAAAATAGGTTTTCAGCGAGTCTAAAATTTCAGTGTGCAAGGTAAACCCTACATTAAAATATTCAGCTAAGGTTTTTTTAGTAATGTCATCGTTTGTCGGGCCAAGGCCACCGGTAATTAAAATAATATCTGATTGTGCTTCGGCTCTTTTTAGTGCATTGATAATATGCGGGGTTTCATCAGAAACAGAAATAATTTCAAATACATCTATACCCAGTAAATTCAACTGTTGCGCTATCCATGCCGAGTTGGTATCTACCGTTGTGCCTATTAAAATTTCGTCTCCTATAGTAATGATGGTAGTTTTCATTTGGTGTTTTAAGTTCTAAGTCTTCAGTAATAAGTTAAAAAAAGTCAACTTCGTGCTAACAGCATTTACGATTAACTGTTTTAGTTTTTCGGTTTATTTAAAACTGGCTAAAGTTATTGATTTGTTGTTTTCTTGAAAGCTTCAATTCTTGCAGTACTGGCGATTTTACATTAATCTGAATATTATAACTCACATATTCTTTAGGATAAGGCACAAACTGGAAACGTAATTCCCAGCAATGAAGATTTCTTATTACGTTCAGTTGAGTATAAGAAGGCAGTTTGGTAGCAAAGTTATATCCCGAAGCCATATTTAATTTCCAGTTTGCCGTAACGCTTACATCAAAATCGAAACGAAGGGTAGCTGCAGTAAAAGCAAGTGTATCCTTATTATCGGAAATTCCCTTGTTTACACTCAAATCGAAATTCAGGTTGACAGACCAGGGAATATTAAAATCGTAATAGCCTTGCAGGTTGTTAACTACAAAATCGCGCTCCTGTTCGCTGCCTCTGGTTGGCGCCACCGCGCCTGTATTTTTAGGGCGAATACTTCCGGCTAATGAAAAATCTGCCTGCGAAAAACGGGTAAGCCGCTTTTCACTTTCCCACATGTAAGTATTTATTTTATTGAAATTACTATCGGTATCATAAGGGTCGAAAATTGCCCCGAAATTGATAGACATTAAGCCGCCAAGAAATGAATTACGCCCCCTTAAAACAATGGGGCTAAGTTTTAAAGAATCTACTGCAAAATTATATAGCGATGAAATGGTGAGATTATCTAAAATTTTAATTTTCTTTTCATTCTTCACGGTATCTTTTTTAGAAAACACTTTCATATCTAAGATATTAGAGAGTTCTAAACCAATGCCACCTATACGCCCGTCTCGCGGTGTGCCGGGGAAACCGCCATTGGCTTCAAAAACACTGTATCGCTGCACACTATTAATAAAAGTATCGGTAGGCACATTGCGGTAATAGCCCCATTGTGCCGAACCAAAATCGGGCCTGTATTGAAGCGTTACCCGTGGTGTTAACACATGCCTGATAGCTTTAATTTTTCCTTTAAACTGCATCATTCCATATACTATGGTAGAAACTCCGATAGAAGCGTCAAAATCTCTTGCTGTTTTAAAATTATAAGTGGTATCAGAAATTACTTTACCAAAGCCAATTACCGAATCGGTTACAACCGGGTCATACACCAGTTCTTCAGAAAATCTTTTAGCAGTAGATTTGAAATACCAATACTCGTTATAGTTTACACCAGGGTTTATATTGAAATATTTCAGCACTTTGAAAGTGGTATTGATAGGTATGTTTTGCCTGATACCAAAAGCGGCATTTTTTAATGTTTCTTCTTTCAGGAATACCGAATCAATACCACTCAACTGGTTTTGAAACTGCATGTTGTAGCTAAGCCCTATTTGTTCATACCATTTATTTTTCGGAGGATTTTTTTGCGATTTGAAAGGCGTAATGCGCGATACGCCAAATACTATACTTGGTAAAGTTAAATCTACCCTGCGTGAAGCTAAACTTTGTGCATGGCTGCCATTCATACTAAAGTTTAATGGCTTATTGAGCCATGTTTTGGAATAAGAAATATTAGAG
>CAYSGX010000460.1:2486-2731 GCA_964430605.1 uncultured Chitinophagaceae bacterium | reverse complement strand
TTTACAGAAAAGCAGGTTCATTTGCCAACGCATGGGGCTTTGGCATGGATGCAGGTTTGCAGTATCAGGTTAAGAAATTTCGTTTAGGGTTTATGGCACGCGATGTTACTGGAACATTTAATGCGTGGAATTACAGCTTCACCGAAGAAGAGAAAGCAATATTAGTTGCCACAGATAACGAACTGCCCAACAGTTCGCTTGAAATTACAGTGCCGAGATTTATTCTGGGCTTAGGTTATGAATTT
>CAYSGX010000460.1:0-2476 GCA_964430605.1 uncultured Chitinophagaceae bacterium | reverse complement strand
ATTTGCCATAAAAGACAAGTTTTTTATTTTGCCTGAATTGAATTTCGATATGACTACCGATGGTAAAAGAAACGTTTTGCTGAAAACCAATTCGGTGAGCATAGACCCTCGCTTTGGGCTTGAACTCAATTATGGCAGGATTGTTTACCTGCGCGGGGGTATTGGTAATATTCAAAAATCTACCGATGATTTAGGCAAGCCCATTACCACTTTTCAACCTAATATTGGCGGTGGATTCAGAATAAAATCTGTTTCGATTGATTATGCCTTCACTGATATTGGAAATGCTTCGGAAGCATTATATTCTCATGTATTTTCAATAAATTTAGGCATCAATAAACGCAAACAATGATGTTCCGCTGCCGTTTAAATTTTTTGGTACTGCTTTTTTCTTTGCTTGCCGCTGAATTATATGCGCAGACTTACGGTAACGAATGGATAGATTTCAGTAAAACCTATCATAAAATAAAAATTGCGCAAGATGGCGTTTATCGTATCCCTTTCAGCACGCTCAATAATATTTCAGGCTTAAATCTTTCTACTGTCAGAGGCAGCGATTTTATACTGTACAATATGGGCGACCCTGTACACATTTATGTTTCTACCAATAATTTCTTTACACAAAACGATTATATAGAATTTTACGGAAAAAGAAATGACGGCACTTTAGATAAATTGCTTTATGCCGACCCCGATAAGCAACAACCTAACCCTTATTATTCATTATACAGCGATACATCAGTATATTTCTTGACATGGCAAACAAGTAACCCAAGAAATATTATTAACATAGCTAACGACCTCACCAATCTTCCGGCCAAAGAAGTTTCTTGTAAACAACGGGTATTGATGCAGCAAACCGCATTTTTTAATGCCGGAAAACCTTACTACAGTTCAGAACAATTACACAGAGCAATCTATGAAGCCGGAGAGGGTTTTCAAGGAGCATTAACCCTGATTAATAAAAGCGCACCTTATACGGTAACATTTAATACCGATGGGGCACTGACCACAGGCACCGCTTCATTAAAGTTTGGCTTAACCGGAACTTCTAATAATCAGCACGCTACTAATGTGCGCTTTAATAACAGCACCATTTGGGATACTAATTATTTCTCTTATAGTTTTAACATAAAACAATTTCAATTAGCACAAAATAATTTTTCTTCAACAAACACTTTAACCTTTACGGCTTCAGGTACAGGTGCAACCGATAATAACACTATTTCTTTTGCCGAATTATTTTACAATCGTGATTTTAATTTCAGCGGGCTTACCTCAAATCATTTTTCCATAAACGGAAGTATGGGCGTGAAACTGATTGAGATTACAGGATTTAATGACCAAAGTTCCACACCAATACTATACGACTTAACAAATAATGCCCGTGTAGTGGGAAGTTCTTCTAATCCGCTTCAGTTTAAATTACCATCTGCTTCCGCTGTTGCCGACAGGCTTTTATATCTTTTTAGTGAAGCAACTATTCAAAATATTACCGAACTGGAAGCTGTTACTTTTACTAACTACTCAAATACTGCCAATCAATGTGCCTTTTGTATTATTTCGCATCCTAAACTTTACAACGATGGTTTTGGAAACGATTGGGTGGGCGAATACCGTAAATATCGCCAAACCGGTGCCGGAGGCAATTGGATTTCGAATGTGATTAATATCGAAGAACTCTACGACCAGTTTGCTTACGGTATCAAGAAGCACCCGCTTGCTGTAAGAAATTTTTCGCGCTTTGCCATGAGCGAATGGAATACAAAGCCCGAATATTTTTTCCTGATAGGAAAAGGCAGGGTATATGAATCAATGCGTAATAATCAAAGTAACCCTAATGGTGCTTATGCGCAATGTTTAGTGCCTACTTTTGGGGCTAAGGCAGGCAGTTCGGGCGGGTCTGATAATTTGTTAACTGCGCCTTCTACATCAACTATTATTCCTGCTGTTCCTGTTGGGCGGCTTTCGGTAGTGAATGGCGAGCAGGTGAGGATTTATTTACAAAAGGTTAAAGATTTAGAAGACCATCAAAACAAAACCGGAGACCCTTACCAAACTATAGCCAATAAACTTTGGACAAAAAACCTGTTACACATGGGTGGCGGCACCTCTGCCAATGAACGTGTGCGGTTTGCCAATTACTTAAATCAGTTTGCCGCTTCGGTTGCATGTGAGCATTATGGCGCCAATGTAAAAACTTATTTAAAAACCAGTATAGACCCTATTCAGATTGGCTTTGCGCAAGACATTACGAATAGACTGAACGAAGGTGTTTCGCTGATGACTTTCTTTGGGCACTCTTCAACCAATACTTTCGACATCAGTGTAGATGAGCCACGCAATTGGACCAATTTTAAGAAGTACCCTTTAGTAATGTCGAATGGCTGTTTTACGGGTAACGTGTTCTCGGCCGGGCAAGGTATCAGCGAAGAATTTGTGTTGTCTGAAAATAAAGGGGCTATAGGCTTTTTAT
>CAYSGX010000459.1:0-2747 GCA_964430605.1 uncultured Chitinophagaceae bacterium | reverse complement strand
ACTGGAGTTTGATTACCTATATTCACAGGGTTAAATTCAATATAGATTTCAGAAAAATTGCATACTCGGCTTTAATAAGAAGCGGACAAATGAATAGAAATTATGCTTTGGAAGCCGTGCAAAAACCATACATAATGGAAGATGAAAAAGTGATAAATCTCTGCATTAAAAGATTGGGTTTGAAAAGAGAAGAATTTGATGAGTTTATGAAACTGCCACCTAAAAACTTTTGGGATTACCCGAACAGTTATTCGCTGATGAGAACATTCCGTTTCCCGATTTGGGTATTGGCGCAACTGGGATTTATCACGAAAGTGGCGTACGAAAAATACTTCGAACTGCCTTACAAATAAAAAATGAAAATAGGTATTTGTCAGTTATTAGTAGAAGGCGGTGAGCCGGAAAGAAATTTGGAGCGGGCAAAAAAAATGATTGAATGCTCCGCTGAGGCAAACTGCGATTTGGTTTTGTTGCCCGAAACGCTTGATTTGGCTTGGACACACCCAAGTGTGTATGAGGAAGCCGAACCTATACCAGGCAAAAGGAGCGACTTCTTTTGCAGCCTCGCTCAAAAGCACAAGTTGTGGATTTGTTTGGGATTAACCGAACTGCAAAACGGGAAAAGATATAATACTGCCATTCTGATTAACGACAAAGGCGAAATCGTTTACAAATACCACAAAATAAATTTGCTCGAAGTAGAGTTCCCTTTTTATGAAGCGGGAACTCATCTTTCAGTGGTTGAAACGCCTTTCGGAAAAATCGGTATTAATATTTGTGCAGATAATTATTCCGATTCGCTTTGCATCGGTCATACATTGGCGCGAATGGGAGCGCAAATTATTTTATCGCCTTCAAGCTGGACAGTAGAGCATTTCGTAACCGAAGAAATGAACCCTTATCAGGATAAATGGATTGCGCCTTTATCCGAATTGGCTACCTTGTACGAAATTCCTGTGGTTAGTACTACAAGCGTAGGATACATTGTAGGCGGTCCTTATGAAGGAAAAAAAATGATTGGATGCTCGCTTGCCATAGATAAATACGGTAAAATTACGCAGGGTGAATTCAATGAGTTTGCAGGCGATTTGAAAGTGGTGGAATTAGAGTTGGGTGAAAGTAAATGGAAGGGAACACAGTTCGGAAAAATGCTGAAAGAAAAAAGGATATTTTAAATGAAAATATTGGGCATAAACGGTGGATTCAGACAGGGCTATCAGGATGTAGCCGCTTGTTTGGTTGTGAACGGAAAAGTGATTGCCGCTATTGAAGAAGAACGCTTGAACAGAATTAAATTTTCAGCAGGAAGGCTGCCATATCTTTCGGTTCACGAAGTTTTAAAAATCGGGAATATTCAATTTTCGGATTTGGATTGTATCGCTTTTCACGGAAGCACCTGGGACAATGAAATTCAGCCGAGATTGGAAGAATATTTTGTGCAGTATTTCGGTTCGTGTCCAATGTTTCTTCGCTTTCATCATCACGATTGCCATGCTGCAAGCGCTTACTATGCTTCGGGTTTTGATAAAGCTACAGTAATTACTTTAGATAATTCGGGAGACAGTATTTCGCTTCAAATTATGAAAGGCGAAAACGGAAAATTAAATCTTATAGAGAGGTTTGCCCGCCCCGACAGCTTGGGACTTTTCTACCAGATAATTACCCAGTACTGCGGTTTTGTAAAAGACAGCGATGAGTACAAAGTAATGGGCTTATCGAGCTACGGAAACCGCAATGCTTTTGACTTTTCGTGGCTGATAGATTTCAAAAACGGGAAATTAGAAATTGACAAAAAATATATTGTTGTGCCGCAAGCAGGAGCATCATCTTTGCATAAAGATGAAATGGTTTTTACCAACGCTTTCATCGAAAAAATGGGAGCAAAAAGAAGATTGCTCAAAACTGAAATAACACAATTTTACAAAGACGTAGCCGCTTCTGCCCAACAGCATTTTGAAAATGTATTGCTGAAAATTGTCCGCCATTACACACAAAAAACAGGTGTTAAAAATGTATGTCTTGCAGGCGGAGCGGCTTTGAATTGTGTCGCTAATCAAAAAGTAATGAATGATAATTTCACAGAAGAAATTTTCATACAACCCGCAGCAGGCGATGCAGGTATTGCGTTGGGCGCGGCTTGGCTTTGCAGTGCAGAAAATGGCGTTACACCTGTCAAAACTGACAATACTTATTTGGGAACAAACTTTTCAAATGAAGCAATAGAAAAAAATTTGAAAACAAGCAATTTGAATTATTCGTTTATAGGAAATCCTGCTAAAGAGGCTGCCATTGCTATTAACGAAAATAAAGTGGTGGGTTGGTTTCAGGGCGCAATGGAATTTGGTCCCAGAGCATTAGGAAACAGAAGTATATTGGCAAATGCCACAAATCCTGACATGCAGGATTTGGTAAATCAAAAAATAAAATTCAGAGAATCATTCAGACCGTTTTGTCCCAGCGTATTGGAAGAAGATGCACACTTATATTTTGAAGGGAAACAAATTATTTCGCCTTATATGACCATTACCTACAATGTAAAAAAAGAAATGCGGGATAAAATTCCTGCCGTAACTCACATTGACGGAACAGCACGGATGCAAACAGTAAACAAAAAACAGAATGAACGATTCTACAATTTGCTGCTCGAATTAAAACAACTGACGGGACACGGAGTAGTGATGAATACAAGTTTTAATTTATCGCACGAACCGATAGTTTGTTCGCCAAGAGATGCCATTGCCACATTT
>CAYSGX010000458.1:0-2757 GCA_964430605.1 uncultured Chitinophagaceae bacterium | reverse complement strand
ATGCCCCGTTTGTTTTTCTTTCATTAATGGCACCACTCTTTTCGTAGTGTAATAAATGCCGTGCACATTTACGGCAAACATATTTTCCCATTCTTCAGAAGTATGGTTT
Organism: uncultured Chitinophagaceae bacterium; assembly: GCA_964430605.1. GTDB lineage: Bacteria > Bacteroidota > Bacteroidia > Chitinophagales > CAIOSU01 > CAYSGX01. The sequence goes on along the minus strand of CAYSGX010000458.1, from coordinate 2,648 downwards.
TCTAATGTGCGGAATAAACCAAAGCCTGCATTATTTATAAGAATATCTACTGTTCCGCCTAAATAAAAAACACTTTCATCAAAAGCATTGGCAACACTCGCCTCATCGGCAATATTGGTGGCAAAAAACTTAAAGTTCTCATGCTGAATACCGGGTTCACTTCTGCTCCACCCTGCTACGGTAACACCTTTTTCTAATAACTGATTTACCAACGCTTTCCCTATACCTTTAGAAACACCTGTAACAATTGCTTTTTTGCCTTTTAAATTCATGATACGATAATTAAAACTGAAATAAACAGCCGACAACGATTATATGAATCGTTGCTGATTCTTCAAAATTTGCAATTAGTATTTTACAACTCTGGTAATCGAAATTTCATTTCCCGTGCGCACAGTTAAAATATAATTACCACTTGCCAACATTGACATATCCAATGTAGTAGTATTAGTATTTTCATTCCTGCTGATTAAAACTTTACCCGAAATATCAGAAAGTGCTATTGCAGAAATTCTTTCAGCAGTAATATTCAGCATTGATGTTGCAGGGTTTGGATAAACTGAAATAGCTTTCGTAACAATATCCTTCACGCTAACCAAGAAATAATCAAACGGATTAGATACTGCGCTGCAACCATTCTCAGTAACCACAACTGTATATTCACCATTGCCACCGGCTTTAATAATATTTGCTCCGAAAGAAAAAGTGTTGCCTTCATAGAACCATTCTATAGTTCCTAAAACAGGACTAATAAATAACGAATCGTCTTTTTGATTAATTACAGGAATATTCGGTACAGTGTTAAAAGATACATTTTCAGAAGTTGAATTTGTGCAGCCATTGCCATCATCAACCAAAACTGAATAAGTATCGTTACCCGTAACTTCAATTGATTGTGTGGTTTCACCTGTATTCCATGTATAGGTATCGAAATTGCCATCGACAGTTAAGGTTACAATATCTCCATCGCAAAAATTGGCAGAGCCACTTACTAATATTTGTGGATCGGGCACATCACTAATATTATAATTGTCAGAAACCGATTCACAATTGTTTTGATCAATAGCCGTAACACTATAATTGCCTGCAACATCTACTTCAATGGTAGCAGTAGTTTCTCCGGTGCTCCATAAATAATTTTGAAAAGAATTGGTTAAAGACAATGTACTATTGCCGCCACAAAGCGATGAGCCTGTGCTTGATAATATACCGGCAGCATCAGGCTGAAAAACGGTAACATCAATAACACCGGAAGTAGCCGTACAATTATATTGGTCAACCACATTTAGCATGTAGCTATCTGAAATACCCACGGTAATATCTTGCGTTGTTTCACCATTGCTCCAATCGTAATTGCCTGAAGAAGAAGTTCCGGTTAAGGTAACATCTCCGCCCGGACAAAATTCAGTATTACCATTGGCAACAATTGAAGCGATGGGCAAACTGTAATTACAGGCACGCTCGTGAGTAACACCTGAAACGGTATCGAATCTGCTTTCTAAAACATTCCACGCGTTACAATCTTCTTTTAAATAAAAATCTACCCAAGGTTCCATAAACTGAAAAACCTTTTGATGTTGGGTTGCTCTGGCAACAAAGCTACAACCCACACACACTGAACCTTCGCCAAAATTACATGCGAAATTACTTTCAGCGAATTGACAATGACTGCCATTGGTGATGGTTACAATATTCTTACAATCAGATTGTAAAGCGTTATACATTGCACCAATATTGTCGGCATAAGGAGTTACTCTGTCATTTCCACCGGCAAATAACAAAGCGGGAATAGTAATATTGGCTGCCGCACCAATTGCAGAAACACTGGTTTCAGCAGAAGCTAAACCTAAAATAGTAGTAATATTAGGGTTGCCTGTTCCGGCTGCGACAAAACTACAACCGCCACCCATTGAATGCCCCATAATGGCGGTTTTATTCTTTACTTTTCCAAAGAAAGGCGACTGGCTATCGGCATTAGCCAACTGCATAAAATCAACGCAATAATTTAAGTCGGCAGAAAAATTTGGATGATTAGCTGAACCTAAAGCAGATTCTGTAGTGGGCAACACCAGTATGTAACCTTTAGGCGTGAAATAATTCCAAAAGTTTGAATAAGAATCATAATTCATAGAGAAGCCATGCCCAATAACAATAACCGGAAACTCACCTTGCGCAAATGGCGCATTTGTACCCGCTGTAGTTGCAGGATAGTAAATTTCAACTCCAATATTTCTGGTTGGGCGAGCAGGGTCAACAATAGTAGTTGAAATTCTGCCAATTAAAAATGGTTGTGCTATTAAATCTATTGCCAACAGCGACAAAAGAAAATAAAGAATAAAAACAGCATTAATCTTTTTCATTGTATAAGATATTTTAATATTTCAAGTTAGCATGTAAAGTAAATCTGCTAATTAACTTTAAAGAAAACAAACTTTTTAAAAAATACCATTTATATTTCGATGTTAGTCTAATATCTCGCGGTATAAACTATTGTAATCCCGATAGCTATCCTATCGTGTGGACACAAATACTACATTGTCTAAAAATTTTAACCAAAATAGAAACATAGGTTTGATATAATGTACGATTTACTGCTATTGTGAATCCCGCCTTTTGGCGGGACTATGATTGCCTGATGCCTGTTTTAA
>CAYSGX010000457.1:0-2766 GCA_964430605.1 uncultured Chitinophagaceae bacterium | reverse complement strand
GAAAATTTTTTATAGAAATCAAGTTCGGCTAAAAACATCGGGCAAATGTATAATTAAACAAATAGGTATAAAAATTTAGGCTTAGTACAATGTGTTGTGCGGAAAAATAAAAATGGACAAATTGAAAGTGTCACTTTCAATTTGTCCAAAGCTATACAATAATGCGTTAAAAAACATGGAGGCTAAATTTGTAACTTTAGCGCACTTGAAAACATTAATTATATAATGGAAACCAAACCCTATCAACCCAAAAATAAAGTCAGGATTGTAACGGCTGCTTCACTGTTCGATGGACATGATGCCGCCATTAATATCATGCGCAGAATTATTCAGGCGACAGGCGTGGAAGTGATTCATTTGGGACACGACCGCAGCGCGGAAGAAGTGGTAAACACCGCCATACAGGAAGATGCGCAGGCAATCGCGCTCACGTCTTATCAGGGCGGGCATGTGGAGTATTTCAAGTATATGTATGATTTGCTGAAAGAAAAAGATTGCAGTCATATTAAATTGTTTGGCGGTGGCGGTGGAACAATATTGCCTTCCGAGATTGAAGAGTTGGAAAAATACGGCATCACCAAAATCTATTCGCCCGATGACGGAAGAAATCTGGGCTTGCAGGGAATGATTAATAACCTTGTCGAGCAATCAGATTTTCCGACAGGCAATAACGTAAACGGACAGATTGATTATTTGACTGAGAAAAATCCTAAAGCCATTGCAAGGTTGATTTCCGCTGTGGAGAATTTTTCTGATTTGGCGAAAGGTTTTTTGGATAAAATACATGAAAAAGCAAAACAGGCGAAAGTTCCCGTTCTCGGAATAACAGGAACAGGCGGTGCGGGAAAATCTTCTTTGATTGATGAACTGGTAAGAAGATTTCTATTGGACTTTCCCGATAAAACGCTGGGCATTATTTCCGTTGATCCATCGAAACGCAAAACAGGCGGTGCGCTGCTGGGCGATAGAATTCGCATGAACGCCATTCGCAACCCGCGCGTGTATATGCGCTCGCTGGCGACAAGGCAAAGCAACCTTGCATTATCAAAGCACGTGAAGGAAGCCGTTGATATTCTGAAAGCGGCTGAGTTTGATTTAATCATTCTGGAAACATCGGGTATAGGGCAAAGCGATACCGAAATTCTCGACCATTCAGACGTGTCGCTTTATGTGATGACACCCGAATATGGTGCGGCTACGCAGTTGGAAAAAATTGACATGCTCGATTTTGCCGACATCATTGCGCTCAACAAATTTGACAAGCGCGGCTCGCTTGATGCCTTACGCGATGTGAAGAAACAATACAAGCGCAATCATCAATTATTCGATTTAGATGACGAAAAAATTCCTGTGTTCGGAACCATTGCTTCGCAATTTAACGACCCAGGCATGAACCGCCTTTATAAAGCGGTGGCAGATAAAATTGCAGAGAAAACCGAAGCCGACCTGAAATCTACTTTCAATATTTCTAATGAAATGTCTGAAAAGATTTTTATTATTCCGCCACAGCGCAGCCGCTATCTTTCTGAAATTACCGAAACCGTGCGTAGCTACAATCAATGGAGCGAAAAGCAAAGCAATATTGCGCAAAAGCTTTATGGTATCCACACCGCCATTCAAACGTTGAAAGAAAGTTCGGTTGAAGACAAAGACCGATTGATTAAATCGTTGGAAGAAACTTATCAAAAATTAAGTCTTGATTTCGACCCTAAGAATAAAAAACTGATTGAAGCATTTCCGCAGCAAGCCCAACGCTACAAAGACGAATTTTATGTGTTCAAGGTGCGCGATAAAGAAATTAAAATCAAGACGCATACCGAATCGTTATCGCATCTGAACATTCCAAAAATTGCTACGCCACGCTACACCGCTTGGGGCGATTTGTTGCAATGGCGTTTGCAGGAAAACCTGCCTGGCGAATTTCCTTATACTTCGGGCATTTATCCTTTTAAAAGAGAAGGCGAAGACCCTACGCGCATGTTTGCGGGCGAAGGCTGTCCCGAGCGCACCAACAAGCGTTTTCATTATGTGTCGAAAGACATGCCTGCCAAGCGGCTTTCTACCGCTTTCGATTCCGTTACTTTATACGGAAACGACCCTGATTACCGCCCCGATATTTACGGCAAAATCGGCAATTCGGGCGTAAGCATTTGCTGTCTGGACGATGCCAAAAAACTGTATTCGGGCTTCAATCTGGCTCACCCTGCTACTTCGGTTTCCATGACTATTAATGGTCCTGCGCCTATGTTGTTGGGATTTTTTTTAAATGCCGCTATTGACCAGCAATGCGAAATTTATATTAAGCAGCATGGGCTTGAAGCGGAAGTAAAAAAGAAAATTCAGGAAATCTATAAACAAAAAAATGCTGCCCCGCCAAAATACAATTACGACATACCCGAAGGCAACGATGGATTGGGCTTAATGTTGCTGGGCGTTACAGGCGACCAAGTGCTTCCGAAAGATATTTATGAAAAAATAAAAGCTGAAACTTTAACACAAGTGCGCGGCACGGTGCAGGCAGACATATTGAAAGAAGACCAAGCGCAAAACACCTGCATTTTTTCTACCGAATTTGCCCTGCGCATGATGGGCGATGTGCAGCAGTATTTCATTACCAACAAGGTGCGCAATTTTTATTCCGTTTCTATCAGTGGCTATCATATTGCCGAAGCGGGCGCGAACCCCATTTCGCAGTTGGCATTTACACTGGCTAACGGTTTTACGTTTGTGGAATACTACCTGAGCCGTGGCATGGATATTAACGAT
>CAYSGX010000456.1:2064-2779 GCA_964430605.1 uncultured Chitinophagaceae bacterium | reverse complement strand
GTTGACTTTCTCTTATGCGTTTCATTTGGATTTTTATAAAATCAATCCGTTTTATTGGTCTAAGTTTTTGCGGAAAAGTAAAATTTCTATGGGGCTTTCCGCTTCAGTTTATCAATATCGTTTAAATGCCAATATGCTGCAATTAGATAATCCGAACGACCAGGCAGTAGCACAGGCAAATGTTTCCAGTTTCAGACCCAATGCAGGCGCAGGAATTTATTATTACTACGACAATTTGTATTTCGGTTTTTCAGTACCATTGCTCATTCCAATAGAATCGAAATTTGAAAACGGAGGTACTTCGCTGATTAAGCAGATTAATCACTTTTATGGTGTTGTAGGCGGCAGAATTGTATTGAAGAAAAATATGCACTTCTTAGAACCTTTGGCTTGGGTAAGATTTGTGAAAGGCGCACCTGTATCGTGGGACGCTCATGTGCGGTATAAATACAAAGATGTGTGGTGGGCGGGCGTTGCATACCGTTCATCGCAGACAACCGTTATTGAAGCAGGCTTTATGGTGCGCAAAAAATTCCAAATCGGCTATGCGTTTGACCAAAACATATCCAACCTCGCCAAATACACCGCAGGCTCTCACGAGATTATTTTAGGGTATCATTTTATTAAGAATAACAGGAGGTATTAGTAGAGATTGTGAAGAAAGTATTGATTTTGGCTTATGATTTTCCGCCTTACGTTTCTGTTGGAGGATTGA
>CAYSGX010000456.1:0-2054 GCA_964430605.1 uncultured Chitinophagaceae bacterium | reverse complement strand
AGTTGGTTTTTATATTTTAAAGAATATGGGTTATATCCTGTCGTGATTACTCGACAGTGGAGTAATCAGTATGGGAATTATATGGATTATATTGCTCCGTCTTCTTCTGAAGAGACAATTATTGAAGAAACAGAAGAAGGAACTATCATAAGGACTCCGTATGTCCCTAACCTTGCCAATAGAATTTTACTGAAATATGGAGCGTCTCGTTTTGTATTGTTTAGGAAAGCTATATCTTCTTTCTATGAAGTTTTTCAATTTGTATTGAATATTGGTACTAAATCCCAACTATACAAAGAAGCAAAGAAGTACTTACAGCAAAATAAAGTTGATGTTATTCTTGCTACAGGGGACCCGTTTGTACTGTTTAGGTATGCTTCTGTATTAAGTAAAAGATATAATATACCTTGGGTTGCTGATTATAGGGATCTTTGGTCGCAGAATCTTCATCTACGTAATAGAAATTTGTTAAAATTTTTTCTTGCGTTTCAAGAAAAGCGTTTGATATCAACTGCAGGGCTAATAACTACAGTATCATTTTTTCTTAAAGAGAAAATAAACGAAAACAATTTGAAGAACATTCCTGTAGAGGTGTTTCCAAACGGTTATATTGAAGCGGATGATTCTTCTTATGTGTCTTGGTCAGAAGAAATTAAGATCGATACTTTAAATATAGCATTTACAGGAACTATTTATAAATGGCATCCTATACTTTCAGTTCTTTCTGTTATTAATCATTTTGTAGAAAGTGATATTTATGTAAAAATTAAAATAAACTTCTATGGGGTTAACATTGTAGGGCTTAATGATGTCAACGTTGAAATGAAAATTATTGATTTAATTGAAAAAGAATTTCCTGCATTAAAAAAAGTAGTAACTGTTTTTTCTCGTATATCTAACCAAGAACTTTTACTTCAATTAAAAAAAAATCATTTGCTGTTGCTATTTAACGACTATCTATACATGGGTACAAAAATATATGATTACCTTGCTGCAAAAAGAGTTGTTTTATTTTGTTATAGTGATGATGCAGATGCTAAAGGGCTAAAAGAAAAATATTATACCGTGAAAGAATTGCCACAAACAAACAATCATTTACAGGCAGATTTAATACAAGAAACAAACTCTGGAGTTGTAGTTAAGGATTCTAAACATCTTTCATGTGTATTAGAAGACATTTATAAAGAATTTATGAGTAAGGGTTTTGTTGAATGTAATTCAGTTGGAATACAAAAATATTCTAGAAAAATTCAAGTTGAAAAATTATCTATTGCCCTTAAAATGATTATTGATAAACATATTATTTATAATGTATGAAGACCTTTTCCCTCATAGGCGCATCAGGCTACATTGCCCCAAGGCACATGAAAGCCATAAAAGAAACTGGCAACGAACTGATAGCTGCTTACGACCCGTTCGATAGCGTAGGTATTATAGATTCCTATTTTCCCAACGCAGATTTTTTTACTGAATTTGAACGCTTTGACAGACATACAGATAAGTTGAAACGAAAAGGAACTAAAATAGATTACGTTAGTATCTGTTCACCCAATTATTTACATGATTCGCATATTCGTTTCGGTTTAAGAAATCATGCAGATGTAATTTGTGAAAAGCCGCTGGTATTAAATCCCTGGAATTTTGATGCCTTGTCTGAAATTGAACAGGAAACTGGCAAGCATATTTACAACATTTTGCAGTTAAGACTGCATCCTTCCATCATAGCATTAAAAGAACAAGTTGCTGCTGCTTCAAGCAATGAAAAATTTGATTTTGATTTAACCTATATTACTTCAAGAGGCAACTGGTATTACACTTCATGGAAAGGAGATATTCAGAAATCAGGTGGTATAGCTACTAATATCGGGGTGCATTTCTTTGATATGCTTTCTTGGATTTTTGGTGATATTCAGGAGAATATTGTTCACGTGCATACCCACGATACCGCAGCAGGATATTTGGAATTTGGCAGTGCAAGAGTAAGATGGTTTTTGAGTATTAATGAAACCGCCATTCCCGAAGAATTGAGAAAGCAAGGCAAGCGAACTTACAGG
>CAYSGX010000455.1:588-2801 GCA_964430605.1 uncultured Chitinophagaceae bacterium | reverse complement strand
AACTTCCAACATTCTGAAAAAGATGACATGGATTAAGTAGTGTAGAAGTATTGTTAACGCCTGAAGCAGGATCTCCAAAATCCCATTGCCTGCTTACAATTGGATCAAGCGAAGTACTTGAATCTCTAAAACAGATATTTAAAGGCGCGCAACCTTGAGCAGAGTCAGAAGTAAAATTAACTATGGTTGGCTCAATTCTAATAAAATTAGCTCTGCTAAATGTATCAGAACAACCCAAATCATTTGTAACAATCAGCGTTACCGTATAATTTCCCGGAGCAGTATAATTATGCGTTGGATTAACGGTATTTGAAGTATTCATGTCTCCGAAATCCCAATTATATGATACCGTTCCGGCTGATGCGTTACTATTAAAATTAACTAAAAATGGAGCCTGACAACTATTAGTATTGTTTGCAGTAATATTTGCGGCAGGAACAGGTAAAACAACAATTGGAAAACTGACAATAGAATCATCAGTACAGTTTAATGCATTTGTAACCCTGAGCGATACCGTATAATTTCCCGGAGCAGGATAAGTGTAAACAGGATTTCGTTGAGTAGAAGTAACATTATTGTAACCAAAATTCCACAGCCATGCGGTAGGTGTTCCAATTGAAGAATCTGAAAACTGAACAGGCTCTCCTAAACAAATAGTATCAGTAGGTACATGCGGAACAGATACCAGATTAGAGGTTCTTATATAGCTGTTTCTGATTACTGTAGATGTTTGATTACAAACAGTGTCAGTAACAGTAAGCCTTACATTGAAATTCCCACTTGTGGCATAAGTGTGTGTAGGATTTTGTTGCGTAGATGTATTATTATCACCAAAATTCCATAAATAAGATAACCCATTAACTGCTGTTGAACTATCAAAAAAAGAAACTGTGAAAGGCGGTGAACACAATACTCTTTCACTTGCGACAAAATTTACTGTAGGTGGTTGAGTTAAGCAGATATAATTATTCTTTTGGCCTGTAGAAGAACAGCCCTGATTATTCACAGCAATCAGGGTAACATTGAAACACGGATTAGTGCCTGTATTATAGGTGTGACAGGGATTTTGAACTCCCTGAGAGACATTCCCGTCTCCAAAATCCCATGTCCATGCAGTAATTGGGTAACCGGGTGAAGACGACAAATCTGTAAAGCATGTTGTAAACCCTGCACAACCACTTGTTGGCGCAGCCTCAAAGTCAACAACAGGATTAGGATACACGGTAATAGGCTGAACAAATGTATCAACCACACCACCACTGGTAATAGTTAATTTAACTGTATAATTTCCCGGATTAACAAATCCGAAAACCGGATTCTGAAGATTAGAAGTTGATAAGTTGCTTGTTTCCCAAAACCAGGTAGTAGGATTAGTAGTGCCGGTAGAAATATCATTCATTCTTAAAATCAATGGGGCACAACCTGAATTTTGTGGCGCCCCTCCAATACTTGACGCAAAAAAATTAGCATCAAGCTGGCTAAAAGCTTGATGCGAGAATAGCATCGCACACAGGAACAATATGTAGGCAAACCGTTTTTGCATAAGAATAACGCGCAGCTTCGCTATTCTACGTAATTTAATGAAATATAGCCATATAACACCACTAATTTAATTAAGGTTTTCTTAAACCAAACATCTTCAATAACATTCTTTTGCTTATAATATGTGTGAAAGAACAATATTGCAAAATAAATACTACACAAAAGTATTTAGTATTCTTCAATCATCAATGTTGCCACACATTAAGAGAGTACTAAAAAACAAAAAAGGCTGCTTCATATATGAAGCAGCCTTTTTTAATCATCAGCTATTTCTGTTATTTGCTTCTCGATACTTCTTGAAACAATACAAATTCTGTTCTGCGATTTGTTTGATGGCAATCACAATCAGGCAATCCTGTTTCAGGGCAACCGTCTTTGCCTACACAGTTTTCAACCGGACGGCTTTCACCAAAGCCAACCTGCATCAATCTGTATTTAGGCACCCCTTTACGTAACAAGTAATTATAAACTGCTTCAGCACGTTTTTCAGATAGTGGCTGGTTATATTCATCACTACCTCTTTGGTCGGTATGCCCCTCAACTCTCACTACAAACTCTTCTCTGGTAAGCAACAGGTTTACTAATGAATCAAGCACCGGCTTAGACTCATTCCTTAATTTAGATTTATTGTAATCATAATAAACAATACCTAATACCATTCCGTCATAAAA
>CAYSGX010000455.1:0-578 GCA_964430605.1 uncultured Chitinophagaceae bacterium | reverse complement strand
CTTTCTTCTTCACTTTAATATCTTTAGTAATTACCGCGCCATCATCATAGCCTCTGGTATCTATTAAAGTTTCTTTCTCAACATACTGCTTACAACTGTTCACCATTTTGTATTGCTCATCGGCTTTCAGTTTAAATTCAAAAGTGCCATCGTTGGCAATCGGGAAAGTACCGATTAGGCTGTCATTTTTGATATTGTAAACATACATGAAACAGTCTTTAGCCCCTTCGCCTGTTTCTTCATCGGTAACTTTACCTTTTACAGTTACAAATTCAGCCGGATAATGAAAAGCTAAAATATCATCGCAGCAGGTTGGGCTTTTTAATGACATGCCACCGGGGCGGTTAGATACTAAAAATCCTTTTTTATCAGATTCGCCATTGGTAAAAAACAAATCGTCAACACTAGAGTTTAGCGGATAACCGGCATTAACAGGAGCGGCATAATTACTGTTTTCTACTGTTGAATAATAAATATCAAAACCACCCATATTCACAAGGGCATCAGAGCTGAAATATAATCTGCTATTCTTCAAATCATAGAATGGGGTTACTTCATTCCCTGCAGTATTAATGACT
>CAYSGX010000454.1:0-2805 GCA_964430605.1 uncultured Chitinophagaceae bacterium | reverse complement strand
CAAAGCTAATCTTGAGTTGCCCTGATAAGAGCCAAAAGGTAAATCTACCACTACCAATGCTCTTTTAACGGCACGCACTACCGATGAAGCATGGTAAATCATTTCATTTAAAGTAATGGGTAATGTGGTTTCGTGCCCTGCCATTACGTTAGATGCCGAGTCGCCAACCAGTATGATATCGATACCCGCATCGTCAATTACTTTAGCCATAGAATAGTCATAAGCGGTGAGCATGGCAATTTTCTCACCTTTATCTTTCATTGATTGTAACACGTGAGTAGTAATTCTTTTTACTTCTTTATGAACCGACATGCGTTTTATATTTTGTCGAAAAATAGCAATAAGAGTTGAGAATGTGTTTGTATTCTTCGGGCAAATACTTCTTCAATGATTGTTTATAAAATTTTCAGACTGGTAAATACAACCATTTGTTTTAAAAGTATCTTTGATTATTATGAAAAAAATGCTGCTTTTAGCGACAGTTTCAATACTGTTATTAGCCTCTTGTAAAAACGATATAGATATCACTGCCGACTATAAAGAAACACCCATTATATATGGCTTGCTGAATTTAGATTCTTCAACGCATTATATTAAAGTGTATAAAGCATATTTAGATGAAGAAACCAGCGCTGTGGATATTGCTCAAAACCCCGATTCTATTTACTATGCCGATTCTGTTGTTTTATCTGTTGAAAGAAAAAGTAACGGACAAAAAACTTACCTGTCGAGAATAGATGGCAACACTATTGGAAGGCCTATGGAAGAGGGTATATTTGCTAACAGCCCTAATATACTTTATACATTTACTCAAACCCTCAATAAAGACGAAACTTATATCCTGAATTTTGAAAACCCGAGAACCGGTGTAAAAGCATCGGCTGAAACTAAACTGGTAAATGATTTTCAGATTAATGCGCCTTTTGAAGGGTTTAATTTCAATTTCACTTCCGTTACTCCTTTTGAAGTACAATGGCGTTCGGCAGCTAACAGCAGAATCAACGATGTTACTTTAAGGTTTTACTATTTCGAATGGAATGTTGCCACACCCGGAAACAAAATTTTAAAATGGATAGACTGGAGAGTAGCCAACGGTATTATTTCCAATAATGCCAATGGAGGCGAGCAACTTTCTTTCCCAATACAAGGCAGTAGTTTTTATAGTTTTTTAAGCGCAAATCTTGCAATAGACAATCAAGTCAGAAGAGAAGCTCCTGAAGAATGTATTGAAGTATTATTTAGTGTAGGAGGCGAAACTTTGTATAACTACATTAGAGTAAATCAGGCGCAAAGTGGTATTACATCTTTACAAACACTTACAGAATATACCAATGTAGAAGGCGGGCTTGGAATATTTTCAACCAGAAAAATATCTAAAAGAAGCACATTGGGATTAAACAATATTTCGTTAGACTCATTGTCGTGCGGTAATTTTACTAGAGAGTTGAATTTTGTAAACAGAAACTGTTTCTAGTTGATTTAGATACATACTTGACTTTTACAAATAAGCTTGCTATATTACACTAAGAATTTCAGTATGGCATTTAGGCGGTATTATTTTTATACGAACAGGTTTTAAAAAAGTTACTATGAGGCAGCACGAAAATTTCAACAACAATTCTACAGGAGAAAAAAACACTAACAGAGCAATTGTTCTCACTAACAATTTTGAATTTTTGAAAAGAATGTTTCTGAGCCTTCTTTTGGGTGTCGCGCTTATTTTAATGTGTTCATTTGAAATGACAGACAAAGAGGTGTTACCCACTGATAATCATTTGGATAAAAATACTATCGAATGTAAAGATTCAAGCCTGCCTTCTATACAGCAGGAAGAGTCGCTGGTAAATACTTTTTTAGATTATATTCCGGGTTTAAGAGAATATTTATTCAGATTTAAACGCACCGATTTGAAGAAAACCTGTTAGGATTTTCTTTTCAACAATTCTTTTTTGAAGTATTTTTTATTGCTACATCTCCAGTACGTGAATGAGGGAGAACTTACAACTTCGATGCTTTTCAGCGATTTGAAAAAGGACAATTATCAATGCGGTTTTAGCATATTATACTAATTGTTCCCGATAATCCCGATAGCTATCAGGATGGGATTACAATAGTTTATACCGTAAGGCATTAGACTAATATTGAAGTGTAAACGGTATTAACCTGTAATCTTACAGGTACTAGAACCAAGGGTGTCCGAAATGTACTTATCTTTTGCCACAGGTTAAAACCTATGGCATTTTTTTGATAAAAGAAATTATTTTTATTCGATACAACGGACTAAAGTCCGCAAGATATATAAGGGCTTTTCCCGGTTTTGAAAGAAAAAGTCCTTTGGCTATAATTAGCAATGGGGTTTAACCCATTGTAAAATTAACTTTCAATCTGCTTCAAAAAACTTTTTCCGCCTAATTTATTCATCATGCCTATACACCAGTTGCGTCTTTGCTGCACATAAAGGCCGGGGTTGGCGGCACTGTATTTTCTAGGGTTGGGTAAAATAACGGCAATGGCAGCCGCTTCGCTTTGTGTAAGTTTTTCGGCCGGTTTTCCGAAATATTTTTGTGCCGCTGCTTCTGCGCCAAAAGTCATGTCGCCCATTTCGGCAATATTCATATACACTTCTATAATGCGTTGCTTGGGCCAGAAAAATTCTATGAGCAATGTGAAGTAAACCTCCATGCCTTTTCTGATATAGCTTTTGCCTTGCCACAGAAAAACATTCTTAGCCACTTGCTGTGAAATAGTGCTGGCACCTTTTATACGCTTACGTTTTCCGGCTTTTACTTTTTCGTTGTGTTCTAT
>CAYSGX010000453.1:752-2816 GCA_964430605.1 uncultured Chitinophagaceae bacterium | reverse complement strand
TGATAATTGTTGTATCTGGTGCGACCCCCATTGATAGAGATAAGAAACCCCGCAAAATTTTAAAATCTTGCGGGGTTAAGTTGCCTATAAAATCGGCCTATCTCAATATATAAATCCAGGCATCGCTAAATTCATCTTTCTTCTGTTCGCGCAGGTTGTAGAGTTCTTCCAGGCCTTTATCTTCATTACCGGTTTGGGCAATATATACATAAAACCAATTGCGCTTCTTGTTATATACAATGCCGGTGCTGTAGCCCGATTGTTCCAGTTGGCGTTTCAACTTGTATGAATTATCTTTTATTTTAAATGAACCCACAACCATATAGTAATCGCCAAGCGGAGAACCTTCTACATATTCTATATCTTCTCTCGGTATAATTTTGGTACGCTCGCTTGATGATTCGTTGTTACGCAACTGCAATATTTTTTGCTCATACTGCTTCAGCGAATCAGCCATTTGCTTTTGCGCATCGTTTACGATATTCAGCAAACTGTCCATTTGCTGTTGGTTCATGGCACCGCCCAATCTTCCTTCGGCAGCCATGTTTTTCAGGCTATCTACTTCGGCTTGTAAAGAATCGGTTTTAGCGGCTAAAGCATTCAGCATACTGTCTTGCTGAACGAGCTTATCGGCAATCAGAGAATCAATGGCGCTCGCTTCTTTTTCTTTCTTGCCGCGTTTTCCGAAAGTAAATCCTAACATCACTTCATGCGAACCCGAAGTGTAATCGGCAATATTATTCATAGGGAAATCGTAGCTGTAGCCTACGGAAACCAACTGATGCACTTTAAAGCCTGCGGCTGCCGTTAAGCCTGCATCGTAGCGGTACATTGCGCCTAACCACACAAAATCTTTATAGCTGAAATTCGCGCCTGCATCAAACTGAAAAGCGAACGCTTCGGTGGTTCTGAATAATGCCAAAGGCTGAATGGAAAATTTGCCCTGCGCAAGTTTCAGATTGTAGGACATGGTAGCCAGATAATGTCGCGCCAAACGGTAGCCCATTTTCTGGTCATCGTTAATATAGCGTAACCTGCCCGAAACTAACTGCGGTGCAGATATGCCGATATTAAATCCTTTAATGAAATAATTAATACCCGCAGCGGCATCGGCTGTAACGGCACGCTGATTATTGTTGGTTATCAAAACATCTGCGGGATTTTTTACTACTACCTTGTTAAAATCAATGCTGTTTTCCTGAATGCCACCCGATATACCTAACGACAGGCGGTGGTCTTCCTTGAAATTAATATGATAGGCATAAGAAAAATAGCCGCCATTCTTTTTGAAAATATTGGTTACATCGCTGAACAGATAAACACCTACGCCTGCTTTGTTATTGGCAATAGACATATCGTAAGTCAACGCGCGGGTTTCGGGCGAGCCTTCAAAGCCTACCCACTGCTTGCGGTATATAAAATATAACTGCGGACTGCCGCTAAAACCTGTTTGTGCAGGATTGTACAGAAACTGGTTGTAGAAGTATTGCGAATACAAAGGAATTTGCTGTGCTTTTGAGTCCATAGTCGATAGTCCATAGACGATAGTAAGCAAGAACAATTTTTTAATGATGTTATTTATATTCATGGTAGTGATATTCTTTTGTTTAATTTCTTATTGCCACTTTGATTGCTGCAAAGGCACAAAGCCGCTAAGTTTTTTTATTTTAATTTTAATGTTTTATATCGTTTTCATTTATTTGTTCATTTTCTAAATTCTGGTCATTTGATAATTCTATTACTTCGTCTTTTTTCTGTCTAAGTTTCCAAAACCAATAAAGACTACCAAAAGGAAGCCCAAAAGACCATGCAGCATTTAAGTATCCCATATAATTGAAACTCATTCCAAGCAATATTTGAAGATTAAATAGCTCGAATGACAAGCCATTTAACGCTTCATAATTTATTGAAGAAACATTAAAAACGACAATGGCTAAATATTTCAGCCATTTTCTCTTTAAGTTACTTCGTTTCACTTGTCGGATTACATAAATATTAAAAATTGGAACAGAGAGAGCCAAAAATCCAAACAACCAAAAATATGTCATGTTTGGAATAGGCTGT
>CAYSGX010000453.1:0-742 GCA_964430605.1 uncultured Chitinophagaceae bacterium | reverse complement strand
AGGCTGTTTTAAATCCAAAGTGTCAATGTTCAATATTTTGCCTGAATTATCGTCAAACAATACTTTCAAAACTCCAAAATCTTTATTGTTGGAAAACTGAATTAAGACAACTGTTGTATTGGGTGGTGTACTTTCTTCTTTTTTGTTTGAAAACTTCTTCTTAGCATTCATGAATGAATATTTCAAATCAGTCCCAAAGTTGCTGACTATGATTTCTCGAAAAGCGACAAATTTTTCCTCCGCTATTTCAATATCAATATTCTTTGCCATTTCGTGTTCCATTGCAAAATGGTCAATCGCTTTATCATAATCTTCTTTTAAAAGTGTTTCAATAAATTCTTTTGTTTTGTCTTTATATGTAAAAACATTTTTAACGAATTCACAACCTGTCAGAATAGAAACAGCCAAGATTACCAATAATACTTGTTTTGTTTTTTTCATTTCCTACCTGTTTTATCTAACATCTCACTACTCATATCTAATGTCTAATATCTACCTCAAAATCGAAACCGAACCTTTATACAGTTTATCGTTGCCGTCAAATCTTATTACATAATAGTATGTTCCGTCAGGCAAGTCTTTACCTTTATAAGTGCCTTTCCAATCATTGTTATATGGTTTAGACTGATACACTTCTGTTCCCCAACGGTCGAAAATCAATAGTTCCGCCTGCGGATACGTTTCAATATTCATAATCTCAAACTGGTCGTTTGCGCCATCTCCGTTTGGCGTAATTACGTTG
>CAYSGX010000452.1:0-2821 GCA_964430605.1 uncultured Chitinophagaceae bacterium | reverse complement strand
ACCGGGCCGCAGGGCCCTGTCGGAACCTTTGGTGCCGGAGATGCCCGCTGCCATGCCTGTAACAATGCTGTTGTTAAGGCTGCGAGCATCTCCGGCACCAAAGGTTCCGACAGGGCCCTGCGGCCCGGTTGCTCCGGCAGGACCTTGAGCGCCTGCGGGGCCAGCGGGACCTTGTGGTCCCGTTGCTCCGGCTAAACCTTGCGGGCCTACTACATTACCTGCATTAAGAGTGGTAGTGTTAGATAAAGACAATATCAGGTTTCCGCTTCCATCTACCGTAGCTCCAATAACACTGATGCCGTCTTGCCCATCGGCTCCCTGAATACCTTGAACGCCCTGTGGCCCAAGCGCCTGTTTCCATTCTGTACCATCCCAATAATAAAAGCCGATACCCGTACCCCCTGCTATCGCTGCATTGGTATTGTAAACCAGCAAGCCCGTTGCAGGGGTGGCAATAGTTGTTACATCGGTAACAGATAATAAATTTATACGTGAAATGAGCAATCCTTTATCAGAAGATTGTATTTCGAGTAAAGCGCTGGCATGTGGGGTAAGTGTTCCTATACCGACATTATTTTGAGCAAAGGTTACCTTGCATAAAACAACAACTATGATTATTGTAAAAAATGCTTTCATATAAATAGTTTTCTTTTCAAACTTACTTAAAAAAAATGTCATATCATAGATGGTAAATTTTGCAACAGCATATTCTAAAGCATTGGATAAATGTCAGGCAGTAAAGTACCCCCACTGGTATTCACTACAACTACGCAAGAATTTGTATGTTTTGTTATTGCGGGCAGTTCTAAAAAATTGATTTTTTATCAGGCTCTATAATAATACCAACAAGGACAAAATAGTATCAGTCAAACTTTTCAGCCTTCATATTCAACCACTCTAAAGCAGATTTATGTAATAAATTTTCTTTGGTTACAGTATCAAAATTCATGCTTTCTATTAAGCTGCCCGGAATATGTTCGCCTAAAGGGAAAGGATAATCGCTACCAAGACAAATACGGTGGCTTCCTGCTATATCAATTAAATATTGCAGCATGGCTTTATCATGCACCAACGAATCGAACCAAAATTTGCCTAAATATTCTTTCGGGTTTATGTTGTTGTGCTTTGCCACCAAATCGGGACGCACGTTGAAGCCATGCTCAATTCTGCCGATGGTAACGGGAAAAGAACCGCCTCCATGCGCAAAGGCAACTCTTAATTTCGGCAGGCGTTCAAACACACCGCCAAATATCATAGAGCAAATTGCCAGCGAAGTTTCGGCAGGCATACCTACGAGCCACGGCAGCCAGTAGTCGGGCATTTTTGATGCGCCCATCATATCCCACGGATGTACAAATATAGCTGCGTCTAATTTTTCTGCCGCTTCAAAAAATGGAAACAATTCAGGAGCATTCAAATTCCAATCGTTCACATGCGAGCCTATTTCTACGCCCGCCAGTCCAAGCTCTTTCATGCAGCGTTCCAATTCCTGAATTGCCAATTCAGGCGATTGTAAAGGAATGGTTCCCAACCCTGCAAAACGTTTCGGGTGGCGGCTTACCACTTCGGCAATATGGTCGTTTAAAAAACGGGAAACCTCTAAAGCGTCTTGCGGCTTTGCCGCATAGCTGAACATAACCGGAATAGTTGAGAGTACCTGCACATGAACGCCATGTGTATCACATTCATGTATCCGCACATCGCCATCCCAACAGTTGTGTTCAATTTCCCTGAAAAATTTATCGCCCTGCATCATACGGGCGCAGCAGGGTTTGTGATGCTCCAAACGGATAAAATTTCCATAGCCGAATTTGGCTGTCCAATCGGGCAGATGCTTCGGAATAATATGGGTGTGAATGTCTATTTTGAGCATTATATTTTCATTATAAAATCGCAAGGTTTTGTAAAACCTTGCGGGTTTAATTTAGGTTAATGTTATTTCAGCGCATCCATCACCGCACCGCATTTTTTGCAGCATCTTCTTTCTTCCGATTCGTAAAAATTTTTCATGATACCGGGAAACTGTGTTACAATATCTGTCAAATCAAAATACTCTTCATACAGCAGATTGTTGCAGTTTTCACAATACCACTGAAAGCCGTCTTTTTCGTCAGCTTTTCTGTAACGCTCAATCACCAGACCGATTGAACCCGCAGGGCGTTGTGGCGAGTGTGGCACTTTGGGAGGCAGCAAAAACATTTCGCCCGCTTTAATGGAAATATCTCTCGGCTTGCCATCTTCCTGTATGCGCACAATAATGTTGCCTTCCAGTTGGTAAAACAGTTCTTCGCCTTCGTTGTAGTGATAATCTTTTCGGGAATTAGGCCCGCCTACAATCATTACAATATAATCATCGTTGCCTTTGTAAATTTGCTGATTGCCAACAGGCGGTTTCAGCAGGTGACGATGTTCTTTAATCCATGCTTGCAGGTTAAATGGAGAAGCTATCATTTCTTTTTCAGTTTAGATTTTTGTTTGGCTAATTGTTCTTCACGGTCTAAGATATTGGCGAGCGTACTTTTTTTCAACAATAAAACCGTTTCATTTCTCACATCAATAAATACCGAGCGAATGCCGCAGGTAAATTCATCTTTACATTCTTCGCACGGTTCATAATATTTGTATGCCACGCAGGGCAGCAGGGCAATCGCTCCGTCCATGCTGCGAATCACCTCAGCCATGTTCACTTCTTCGGGCGATTTAATTAAATAATAACCGCCTCCTTTGCCTTTTTTGCTGTTCAGCATTCCGTCTTTTTTCAACTCTAATAAAATCGCTTCCAGAAATTTCTGCGGAATTTTTTCGTGTTCGGAAATTTCGC
>CAYSGX010000451.1:0-2833 GCA_964430605.1 uncultured Chitinophagaceae bacterium | reverse complement strand
CTGCCATTTTTATTTTGTCTGTATAATTTTCGCACTCTGTCTTCACTGTCAAATTCAAGTTCTGCAAATATTTTGTCGGACAACACATTATTGTCAAGCAAGATTTTCACTATGTCTTTACGATGAAGTCCACAGTTCATTTTGTTGTATATCGCTTCCAAAGGTTCTTTACACTCTTTTGTTGAATTTGCCTCGTAAATGTCGATGAAGCCAACAACAATAGAGTGAATAAAGTCGTAGTCATCTGAACGATTCGCTATTTCTGTTAAAAGTTTATGGTCGCCCTTTTTGTAGTTACTAACCAACAAGTCTAAATAATTGCAAGGATTTTTCTCGGTCTTAAATTTGTCCAAAGCAAGTTGTCGTATTTCTTTTGCAGAAAAATATTTAAGTGCTTCCACCGCAAATTCAACCATTCTTGTTTTCTTCGGATTTTTTCCACTTGCGATTTGAAATATTGGTTTGTAGTCAAACGGAAATTTTCGCGAACTAAAAAAACACAAATACTTTTCCTTTCTTTGATTGTCTTTTTCAGCCAAAAATTCGGTTGCTAATTTTTCTACTTCAATTTCAGTTAATTCAATATTCCTTTTTGACGTAAGAAAACTGTATCCTTTGTTCTCTATCGTTTCCTTTATGAGTTCGTAGGTAAATCTTTTTATTTTTCTAATTCTTAATGTTGCCCGTTTGTTTTTAAGAATAGACTTGTAGTAAGCCTTAATATACTTGTTTTTGATAGAAGCCTTTTTCAATTCTGCGTAAACATCAACTGATTTATTACGTTTTTGAAAGTCATCAATTCTCCAACTGCTTTCATAATCATCTGGATTTTCAAAAAGTGTCTTACCAACAATTTCGGAAACTTTTAATATTCCTTTTATACCGTCAATTTCCATTAGTTGGTCTTGTCCGCAAAACTCATATCCTTCAAGACTATTTCTTTCAAAGCGGTGATAAAGTGCTGTCTTTGCTTCAAGATACCCTGCTTTATAGAATTTCACAGCCAAGTCGCACATTTGGTCAAGTCCCCAATAGTCCTTTTTTTCTGATTGTAATTTTTTCAAAACGGCTTTTACAATTTTGTCTTTTTGTTTTGATTTTTGTATAAAGCAATAAATGTAATTGGCTCTGCTACCTTCTGACTGATTGTCGTATGAATAATTTGTTATTGCACCTTTGATAATTAGGTCTGAAAAGTCAATAGTTGGATTGTCTTTGAGAATTAAAAATGCTTCGCCTGTCCCACGTTTTAGTGAGTTCAAAAATTGTCGTTTTATGTTTTCTGTGTCGTTCATTTAAAATGACAGATAACCTCTTAACTACTCCACCACACTCAATTTCAGCATATTGGTTTTTCCCTGCCTGCCAATGGGCATTGAACCGGTATTGATAATAACATCGCCTTGTGCAACAAGATTTTCCTGTTTCAGTGTTTCTATTACATCATGTATGGTTTCATCGGTACTTACAAACCTGTCGTAATAAAAACCTTTTACGCCCCACGATAATGAAAGAATATTCAGCAGGTCAAGATTATCGGTGAAAATATAAATTTGCGCATGGGGGCGGTAGCTCGACAACATAAAAGCGGTATAGCCCGAACGGGTCATACCTATTATGGCTTTTGCATTTACTTCTTCGGCAATTTTACAGGCATTATAGCAAACTGCATCTGACAAGAAATTTGCCGAGCCTTTTTGCGGATTCAGGTTTTTATTATAAACCACCTCTTGCGATTCCACTTGTTTCAAAATTCTGCGCAGCACTTTAATTACTTCTACAGGGTAAAGCCCCACACTGCTTTCGCCACTAAGCATCACCGCATCGGCACCATCTATCATGGCATTGGCTACATCGTTTACTTCGGCACGGGTAGGAGTGGGGTTAGTAATCATGCTCTCCATCATTTGCGTAGCCACTATTACCGGCTTCGATGCCTGAATACATCTTCTTACAATATCTTTTTGAATAAGCGGCACTTTTTCTAAAGGCAACTCAACACCTAAATCTCCGCGAGCCACCATAATGCCATCGGCTACCTGAATAATTTCATCTAAGTTTTCTATGGCTTCGGGTTTTTCAATTTTGGCAATTACTTTAACCGAATGCTTTTGAATAATTTTCTTTTTCAGCTCTAAAATATCATCGGCAGTGCGCACAAATGACAGCGCTATCCAACTGGCTTTATACTTCAGCGCAAACTCTAAATCTTCCCAATCTTTAGGTGTAATAGAAGCAATTGTCAATTTTGAATCGGGCAGGTTTACACCTTTTTTAGAAGTCAGTTTTCCGCCAAAAATAACCAGGCAGGTAAACTCATGATCGTTTAAAATTTCAATTACCCGCAACACAATTTTACCATCGTCAATTAAAATCTGCTCGCCATGTTTCACGTCTTTGGCTAATTCATTATAGCTTACGAAAAGCTTTTTGGCAGTAGATTCGCCCGGAGTATCGGTGATGGTAACGATACTATCTTTTTCTAAAAAAACGCTGCCATCTTTTACATTGCCAATCCTGATTTTAGGCCCTTGCAAATCGGCCAATATGCCAACATTATAACCATGCACCCTGTTGATGCGGTGCACCAATTCAAAAAACACTTTATGGCCATCGTGTGTGCCGTGAGAAAAATTGAAACGAAAAACATCTACGCCTTCCTGCACCATTTCCAATAAAGTTTCGTAAGTGTTGCAGGCAGGGCCTACGGTGGCCACTATTTTGGTTCTGTTAAAATTTTTCATGATGAAAAAATATAGATTGCTGAATTAGAACTGGTGTCATGTCAAATATGAATTGGGATATTTGTGTCTCCCGCAGATTTCGCTGATTA
>CAYSGX010000450.1:0-2836 GCA_964430605.1 uncultured Chitinophagaceae bacterium | reverse complement strand
GCTTTGGCGGTGGTGGTGGCACAGGCGGCACAGGCGGAGGAAGTTCATTTGCTGTTTTTCTTTTTAATAATGGTGCGGGTGGAAACATAATAGATTGCGCCTTAACTCCCGGAGCAGGTGGCGCGGGTGGCATTGGTGGCGCAGGCGGAACCGGTGGCGCGGGCGGTGTAGGCGGTAATGGTGGTACGGGTTTCGGTTGCGCGACAAGTGTGGGCGCAAGAGGTGGCGATGGCGGTGCG
This sequence comes from uncultured Chitinophagaceae bacterium, assembly GCA_964430605.1. Taxonomy (GTDB): domain Bacteria; phylum Bacteroidota; class Bacteroidia; order Chitinophagales; family CAIOSU01; genus CAYSGX01. The sequence continues at coordinate 2,597 of CAYSGX010000450.1, read as the reverse complement.
GGCGGTGCAGGCGGCAATGGAGGGAATGGCGCGACAGGGTTAAGCGTAGCGTTAAGTGAAAATGGGGGCACAAATGTTACCCAGCAAAATATTACTTCCGTACCCGGAAACCCGCCAGTAATTTCGGTTGACAGCAGAGGCTGTACCGGTGCTGAAGTCATATTTACAGCAACAGGGGCAGGCAACTGGAACTTTGGCACAGGGGCTGCTCCCGCAACTGCTGCCGGACAAGGGCCACACAGCGTAGTATATTCCAATACAGGCAGAAAAAATATTCAGTTCAGCGGAACAACTTTTACGGGTTTTGTAGAAATATTTCAGAATACAGGTATAACCAACAGCATCACGCCCGCAAACGGAACTACAACCAACGGCTGCCCGCAAACATTCAGCACCTCTGCACAAGGTGTTTTTTATGAATGGGATTTTGGTGCGAATGCTTTGCCTGCAACGGCAAGCGGTGCAAATCTTACCACTACCGAAACGGTATTTCTTTTTCCGGGAACATATACGGTTCGTGTGTGGGTAACTACAGATTGTTGCGGAAGAGTGGAAGACACTACTATCATTACTGTCAATCCTAATGCTATAAATGTTTCTTTGAGCATGAATCCTGCGGGTGGAGCCTGCTTCGGGCAACCTGTAACATTCACTGCCGCGCCTGCGACTTACCAGGAATATAATTTTGTAGTGAATGGCGTTTCAGTGCAAAGCACAAATGCCGCCACATTTACTTCAAGCAACCTGAACGATGGTGATGAGGTTACGGTATTGGCTTTTGATGGCGTGTGTTATTCCAACCCAAGCGCTTCTATTACGGCACAGGTATTTCCCATACCGTCAGTAACACTTTCAGGCAGCGATATTGATAATGAAATTTGTGAAGGGGATAATATAATTTTTACAGCCAACCCTCCCGGTTTTGTTTCTTATGAATTTTTTAATAACGGAGTTTCTGTTCAAAATGGAAGTTCAAATGTGTTTAGCACAGGCAGCTTAATTTCTCCTAATTCCATTCATGTTGTCGCGACAAATAATGGCTGCCCCAGCTTGCCAAGCAATGCAATTGTAACTATTGTAATTCCTGCGCCTGTGGCCAGTTTAACGGCATCGGGCAATGTAATTTGCGAAGGAGACAATGTAGTGTTCACGGCAACCCCCTCTAACTTTGACAACTACGAATTTTTTGAGAATGGCGTAAGCGTTCAGAATGGTATCTCAAATATTTATGCAAGCAGCACACTGGCACATAATACTGCTGTAACTGTAGTGGCAACACAAAACGGGTGTCCGGGTGAAGAAAGTAATATTATTCAAATGGAAGTGTACAGTTACCCCACAGTTACATTAACCGATGATGATGACGATGATTTAATCTGTGAAGGAACCCCTGTTACTTTCACGGTATCTCCCGGGGGGCTGACCGGCTACGAGTTTTTCAACAACGGTAATCCTGTTCACCAAAGTTCATCGGGCAGTTGGACAACCACTTCGCTGCAACCCGGCAATAGCATTACGGTGGTGGCAACTAATGTAGTTTGCCCAAGCCAGCCAAGCAATGCAATCAGCATCGCAATTACGCCCGGCCCTACAGTAAATGCAGGGGCCGACCAATCGGCTTGTATTGAAAACAGAACTATTCAATTAGAAGGAAACAGCCCTGCGGGAGGCGTGTGGAGTGGCGCTGGAATTACCGATGCAAGTGCAGGCGTTTTTAATCCGTTCAACAGCGGAACAGGTAATCACCAGTTATATTATACTTATACCGACCCTGTAACAAATTGCCCTGCAACCGACACGCTGATTTTTACCGTAAACAGTTTGCCCGATGCAGATTTCAGAGGTGTGCCGCTGTTTGTAGAATTAGACAGTAGCAACACCGTAGATTTTACTTACACAGGAAGCGATGGTGTTGCATGGCTATGGAATTTTGGCGATGGAAATACCGCTGCACAAGAAAACCCATCTCACTTATATACTCAGGCAGGCATATATACGGTTTCACTGGTGGTTACCAATGAGTTTGGCTGTGTTGATTCTGTTATCAAGAGCGAATATGTTGAAGTAATTAATAAACCCACTATTTATATTCCTAATGCTTTTTCGCCCAATGGCGATGGCATTAATGATTTGTTTTTTGTTTATGCCACAGGCGTAAAAGAATTTCACCTTAAAATTTTTGATCGTTGGGGGGCGCAGGTGTTTGAGGCAAATGATATAGGTATAGGGTGGGATGGCACTTTAAACGGAAAAGAATTAAATCAGGGCAATTATGTTTATCACGTCAACATAATTTTTAAAAACCTGAATTTAGAAAAGTATAAAGGCAGCGTAGTATTGTTGAGATAAAAAAACAAGGGTAGCCGAACCACCAGCTACCCGATAAAAAAATTATCGGAAACAATTAGTTTAATTTTCTGATACACGAGGGGTAAAATACCCTGCTGAAATTTAATATTACTGTATTTGGCAAAAAAAAACGAGCAATATTTTTTGCTCGTTTTGCTGTTTTTCTAAAAATGATTCCTTTATTTCATTACCCTTCCAAATGATATTTTTTATCAAAAGTGATTTTTTGAAACATTACCAACACTACC
>CAYSGX010000449.1:0-2838 GCA_964430605.1 uncultured Chitinophagaceae bacterium | reverse complement strand
CCCGAAAGAAAATTTCGGGAACAATTAGTATTAAATATCACTTCCCTTTAGGCCTGAATAAAAACTCCATGTGTTCTTTCATTTCGCGTTGCAGTCGCTTAATGCGTTGGTAAGAAGCCTCGGCCTTTTGATATCCCGCTTCATCGCCTGCGCTTTTATAATAGTTGCGATGAAAATCAAACATGGCTTCTAAATCTACCAGTTTGTCAGATGCTGCAGGGTCGCGCATCAAACGCTTGCTTTGCAGCCAGTTGTAACCTTCTAAGTCAAGAAACTCTTTGCCCAACCCGGTGGGGGTGGTTGAGTTAGAAACAAACATGCCCGACACGGAAGATTTTGTAGTCATCAATTTATCTCTTAAAGAAAACACAAAAGTTTTCGGGTCAACCAGGTAAGCTACATTGTTTGCCCGGCAATATTGCTGAATCTTAAAAGTTAAATCCCGGAAGGCATTGCTCAATACTACATTATCAAGCGTGCATCCGGTATTATATGCCTGTTCGGGATGATACTGTATCAGTAACTGAATAAATCTATCGTATTCGGGCTTGATGTATTGATAAAATTCAGGATACACATTGGGTAAAATATCTTTGTGCGTAAACTTCAAATCATAGTTCAGCACAATTAAATCGGTACGGAAATCTTCTGCCAAACGATAGTAATAATATTGAGCAACGGTAGTCCAGTCGGCAATAATAACTACGCTGTTTTTCGGTGCAGAATAATCAAGCGTGTTCATAATGCTTTTGCTCACATTATAATCTACGCTATTAGCTTTGGCATAATTCATTACAGGTGAGACCATAGTAACCAGTGGCAGCGCATATACCACATATTTTGAAAGTGCCTGTAATTGCAACACCCCGTAAGGCACCAGTAAATACAAGGCATAAAAAGGCAACACCATGTAAGCATCGGTATCAGAGGTTTGGTCTATTCTTAATTGGTAAAACAACAGTATTAAATAAAACGCGGCAGTAGGCAATAGCAGCAACTTCATATTTCTTCTGAATAAAAAAACAATACCTGCCAAGGCGAAAGGCAATAACAACATCAGTTGCTCGGCAGTAAGCTGCATGAAATAAGGAAAGCGCATACCAATAATACCCTGCACTTCCTGCCTGGTATTTTTTATCCATGCGCCACCAGAAAGGTGATATATAAATCGCTCGAAAGTATCGGGGCTGCCAAATTTAAAAGGCAGGTCTGTAGCCGCACGAAACATCATCAGGAAATAAAAACCTGCGGTAAGCCCTGCCGTTAAGCTCACTGCCCACAGCCAATGTTTTTCGTTTATGAAAGTATTCCAAACAGCAACTTGCGCAATATGCTTTTGTTTTTTATTTGCCTGCGGAAGCGGGGAGGCCACTAATATCGGTTTCCAAACAAACAACGCAATAAAAGGAATAAATAATATCATGGTAAGGTGATGATTGGCTAAGCCCAATGCCACACCGATGGCGGCCATAATGATATAACTCACCTGCTGCTGAAACTGGTAGTGTACCAGGCCATACCACAACATGGCAAAAGCCATAATCTGCAAGGCATATACTTCTACACCATGACTCCAGTACCACACCGTAACCCCGCTTGCAAAACCTACGGCACAACACAGCCCCACTACATATTGCCACAATTGGCTTAAAGTATCTTTTTGTTCAGCAAGTATTTTTATCACAGTAGCATATAAAAGCCAGCAACCTATAGCCGAACACAGCACAGAATACCACACCATATTTTGCACATGGTTTGGATTAAACAGGGCAAATACTTTTCCCAAAGCCCAGCCGATGAAAACATAAGAGGGAAAACCGGGAGGATGAGCAATGCCCAATATTTTAGTTACCAGTGCAAACTCGCCCGCATCGGCAAAGCCCAGCGAATCGGAAGCATTGCTCAAAAACAAAATTGCAGAAACACTAAAGGCAAGAAAGCCAAAGAGATAATAAAACAGCTTGTTGTTTTTCATGGTGGTAAAAATAAGAAACCATAAGAGTATTATTGGCAGTTTCGCACCTTAATTATTGCAATGATGTTTTGTATTAAAATACAGTAACTTAGTAAAAAAATGGTTTATGAAAACTTTAGCTATCACGGTTGCTAACAAAAAACAGGAACAATTATTTACATCACTGGCAGAGCAATTGGGAATAGATAGAAATAAAAACTACCGCTGATTACATAAATAAATATCTTGCCGGGTATTATCTCTCAATTATTACTGTTCAAAATACCATTCAGCCATTCAATAAAGCCTAAACAAAAGAAAACTTCTTCCGAAGGGAAGCCTTCCTTACAATAACTCCAATCCGTAAACCCTCCCACGGCATGTGTAAGAATGTATTGCCTAATTATAAAGATGAAGGAGCAAAAAGTATCAATGTCAAGTCGAAAAGTATAGGTGTCAAAGCAATAGTTATCAGTACCAAAGGAAAAAGTATTCGTGCCGGAGCGAAAAGTATCAATGACGAAGCAAGAAGTGCTTGTAAGAAAGCGAAAAGTATCAATGACAAAGGGAGTTTTCAATAGCAACATGAAGACTTCCTTTAAGATTTTTAAGGAATACTGGAAGTGAGCTGTAATAACGTTTTTACCGTTTACAAATATGTAATAGTCTATTTTCGACTTTGTCTCAATGTACTAAAATATTCAGATACGGCATAAACCATTCTGAAATTTTAAAATAGTCCAAACTATTTTAAAATTAGAATTGGTATTATATTTCAATACTATGCTGATGCTTTACGGTATTAACCATTTTAAATCACTACTGTTTGAAACCTTGAATTTGCTCTTTTGCAACAGGTTAAACCCCACTGCGTTTTTGACAAA
>CAYSGX010000448.1:0-2847 GCA_964430605.1 uncultured Chitinophagaceae bacterium | reverse complement strand
GGTAAGCGCCACCTGCCACACAGCTACCCATTACAGCCGCGATTTGAAAAATACCTTCGGAAGACATGTGCGCGTTGTTGCGGAATATTCTGCCGAAATGTTCTTTGTCGGCAAATATTTCGTCTTGTAACGGAAGAAACACCCCCGCGCTATCTACCAAATAAATAATGGGCATTTTATTCTCCATGGCAATTTCCTGCGCTCTTAAATTCTTTTTGCCTGTAATAGGAAACCATGCACCTGCTTTCACCGTAGCATCATTGGCCACAATAACACATTGCCTGCCATGAATATAGCCTATAACCGTTACCACACCACCCGCAGGGCAGCCACCAAACTCTTCATACATATCATACCCTGCAAATTCGGCAAGCTCCAGTATTTCAGAATCTTTATCTATTAAAAGCTCTACCCGCTCTCGGGCAGTCAGCTTGCCTTTTTCTTTCAACTTATCTATGGCTTTTTTGCCACCACCCAAATAAATTTGGTCTAATTTCTTTTTCATTTGCGCAATAATCAACTTCATTGCGTCTTCGTTTTTATTAAATTCTATATTCACCTTTTCAGCAGTAGCCATAGCACTTGTGTGTTTATTAAGATGCGCAAAAATAGCTAATGTAGATTAGTTATGGGGCATTCGTTTTATATAACTTAGCTATTGCGCATGTTGCGCAGGGGAAATGGAAACTCGAAATAGTAAAATCAAAATTTTAGAATTAACAGGGCGTGCCCCCAATGCTTCGCAAAGGGGTCGGGCTGTACGCTGCAATCTTTTGCTCGTGCCTCACAAAAGTATTTTCGCTTCCATCCCTCACGCGCTGCGCATTACTATATCGGTTTGTACTAAAGTCGAACAGCGGGATAAATGGCTGTGCGGGAAGACTCATGGAATAACAGGATTGTTTATTATTAGGTTGATAATTAAAGTAGTTTGTAGTTTTGATGAAACTTTTTATTGTTTGCTTTGCATAATTTTGTAATTTCACCACCGTGAAAAAGAACATAAGTCAATTTAGCACACTTTTTAAACTAGGTGTCAACGAGTTAAAAACAGAGGCACAAGTCGAAACAAGACTATTGTCTAAGCTGTTTAATGACTTAGGCTATCCAGATAAAGCTATTGTCCCAAAGCAACGTGTAGAACCATTAATTGTCAGCGATGGAACAAAGAAGTCAAAAAAGGCAGTAGATTTTATTTTGAAAGGAAGCAACGGATTGCCAAAAGTCGTTGTTGAAGCAAAAGACCCGTCAATAAATTTACAGGAAGCGTGGGGACAAACCGCAAGTTATGCACTAAGCTACAATAGAGATAAGGAAAAGAACGAAAGAATACAGTGGCTATTGATTAGCAACGGTCACATTACCTCTTTGTTTAGGCATGATAGTGTAGTGCCGATGGTAACATTACAATTGTCTGATTTTGCCAGTGGTTCGCCACCTTATGTAAATCTACGTTCTTACATTAAATATAAAACTGTTGACGAAATTGCGTCTGGTGGGCTGTCATTTGAAATAATGGCTGCGGATAAGCTAAATCAATTGTTTAGCGAGTGTCATGATATGATTTGGAAAAAGGAAAAGCTAAATCCAACTGACGCTTTTTTTGAGTTTTGCAAGTTTATTTTTCTAAAAATACGAGAAGATAAAAAGAGAGAAGGATTATCAAAGGCTGTTGAGGCGTATAAACTTCCTTTAACTACTGAATGGTTGTCTGCAACTGAAGCAACTTCAAAACATCCTGTTAGAGATATTTTATTTCGTCAATTACATCAAGACTTAGAAACAGCTATCAGCAAGGGAAAGAAGAGGATTTTTGATAAAGATGAAACGCTGAAGTTAAGTGCATCAACTTGTAAAGAACTAATAAAGAAATTTCAAACTATAAATCTAAGTTCTATTGATGAAGATTTGAACGGTAGAATGTTTGAGGTTTTTTTGAATGCAGCTGTCAGAGGTCGTGGACTTGGTCAATACTTTACGCCAAGACCTGTTGTTGATTTTATGACAAGGATTGCGTTACAGCGTTCCGATTTTAATGTTGTTACACCACCAAAAACGATTGATGCGTGTTCGGGAACTGCTGGTTTTCTAATTGAGGTAATGGCTTATCTTCTGTCTGGACTTAGAGATGATGCACGTTTTAATCCTAAAGAGAAGCAAAAGATTAAAGACAAAATTTGTAATGAATGTTTATATGGTATTGAAGCGAACGAAAGGGTTGCAAGAATAGCAAGGATAAACATGTATTTACATGGTGATGGGGGTAGCCACATTTTCAATGGTGACGGGTTAGATAATTTACCGATAGTTGAAGATGATATGACTGATGAGAAGAAAGATGAAGTAGAAGAACATGCTAAAAAAGTCACACCTAATAGTTTTGATTTAGTATTGAGCAATCCGCCTTTTAGCATGACTTACAAAAGCTCTAATGAAGCGGAAGAAAGAATATTACAGCAAAGGGATTTGTCAAGAAATATGAACTCTGCTAAGTCAAATATATTGTTCTTAGACAGATATCTCGAAATATTGAAACCAGGCGGTGAAATGCTAATTGTTTTTGACGACACCATTCTAAATGGTACTACTTGTCTTGATATAAGAAAATGGCTGTTTGATAATTTTGTAATCATCGGGGTTCACTCATTACCGTTTAATGCCTTCTTTAAGGCAAAGGCAAATATCAAAACATCAATTTTACATGCTCGAAAAAAAATAGATGAAACGGACGAACAGGGACATATTTTTATGTCAATTAGTAATAATATCGGGCATGACAATTCTTTAAAAGATACGCCCGAAAGAAATAATTTGAATGATATTTTGAATGTTTATATGGAGTGGAAA
>CAYSGX010000447.1:0-2853 GCA_964430605.1 uncultured Chitinophagaceae bacterium | reverse complement strand
TACAATAGTTTATACCGTAAGGCATTAGGCTAATATTGAAATATAAACGGTATAATACTTCTCATGCGCCACAAGGCTTAAATGTAAAAATTGTATTGAACGAACGATACAGTAAAACAAAAACGCCCCCGAATTTTCGGGGGCGTTTTTTATTCAGCACAAAACGTTAATACTATTCATAAAACATTTTCATCTCAACCCTGCGGTTTTTGGCTCTGCCTTCAGCAGTGCCGTTGTCAGCAATAGGTTGGGCAGCGCCAAACCATTCGGTAACTAAACGGCTTGCGGCAACACCTTGTTTAATCAGATAGTTTTTCACAGCATTAGCTCTGTTTTTAGACAATAGCAAATTGCTCTCAGGTTTACCTACACTATCAGTATGACCCGATATTAATAGCCTTGCATTGGGTTTAGATTTCAATAAACCTGCCAGTGCTTTCAGCTCGTCTAATGATGTGGTTTTAATTACTGAAGTGCCACTTTGGAACTCCAGATTGTCAAATGCTTTATCTAAAATTTGTTGCTCTTTTTCTTCCAGTTTAGGGCAACCATCGTTTTCAGGAACACCCGGAGTTTTAGGGCATTTGTCTAATCTGTCAGGAATACCATCGCCATCAGTATCAGGGTCAGGGCAACCTTTGTTTTCAACAGAGCCCGGAACATCAGGACATTCATCATCTTTATCTAATACACCGTCTTTGTCTCTATCTGGCCAAGGACAACCATTGTTTTCAACCGGGCCGGCTTCAGATGGACATTGGTCGTCTTTATCTAAAACACCATCGCCATCAGTATCGGGGCAACCCCTGTTTTCTTTAGTGCCCGCCAATGTCGGGCAATCGTCTTCTCTGTCGGGAATGCCATCGCCATCGCTGTCGGGACAGCCATTAAATTCGGCAGTACCTTTTTCATTAGGGCAATCGTCTTTGCTATCTGCAATGCCATCGCCATCTGCATCAGGTTCGGGGCAACCTCTGTTTTCCCAAGTACCGGGTTCCTTTTTGCATTTGTCTTTTCTGTCAGAAACCTTGTCGCCATCTTTATCTTTCGGTTTCTTAAACATAATCGGCATTTTCAGCGCAACATAAACATCTGCGCCATAGACAACATCGTTGCCTCTGAAATTCAGAATATTATCAGAGCCTACTACTAATGGCCCTAAACGCAGCATAGCGCCCAAACGATGTTGCTGAAAGTCGGGCTGATAAGAATACGGTATTGCCAGACCAACCCATTTGTGTTCAATGCGGGGAGAAAGACTATAAGTAGTTACATTTCTAAGGCGTGCTTCTTTAGCATCTCTTTTTACGCCAATAAAAGCGGTATGATTTAAATAAAATGGTTTCCAGATATTCCAGTCTAACTGGTAAGAAATAGAAGTAGGCAATTTCATTTTGTAATCGCCATTATCGGCATTTCTTGTAAAACGGAAGTTCAGCGTATCATTAAAGCCGTCAATACCGTCAACATCAAAATTGCTGACGTCCCACAATAGAATATCAGCATTGAAATTACCTGTTTCAATAGCTTTATCGAATCTTACACGCCCCAAATCTAAAACTGAAAAGCCTGCTTTCAGTTTATATTTATTTTTATCTCTTCTCCACAAGCCTTCTTTGCCGTCCATGTCATACTTGTATTTTTCATCGGCATTTCTTCTCCATTCATATACAAAGCCGAAATCGTAACCAAAAGTAGGTTTGCCGGGAATATCAAAATTGAAACCATCATAAAATTCATTATTCAGGTTAGAAGCTAAACCATAGCGTACATCTGAATTATAGATAGAAAGCGTGTCATCGTTTTTAAATTCATAGTCTAAGCGGTCAGATTGTAAATAACCTGCCACAAAACCCATTAAATATTTTACTCTAACAGAGCCTTTCAGATAATGGTCATTAATGGTGAAGATTTCACGTCCATAAGTAATGCCTGCTTCGCCCCAAGACATGGCATTGATATTCAGGTTTTCGTTTACTAAACGTTTTTCCCATAAAGGCGGAAATTCTAATGATTCCCAAGCAAGTTTGGCTAATTCGGGCGACATATTATCTAAGTTGAACATAGTGCGGCTTTTGGTAGTAATAGCTATCGCGTTTTTCTTTCCTATGTTAAACATAAAGTTCATGATAGGTAAAGAAGACTGAATGTTCAGATACACATTCTTATTTCTACTATCATCAATTCTCTCATATAAAGCGCGGTCTTGAAAATCGCGCGGGTCGTTTTCATCGTCTTTAATAGCCCATCGTTTAAACCCGATATAATTGTTCATTACACTGGCATTGAAGTGAATCAGGCTCATATCAAATTTGAATCGGCTGTCAACAATATTGGCAGGTTGCAGGTCTATACTATTAACCCCTGCATAATTGTCGTTCATCCAGCCCAGTTGCTCTTGAGCTTTTGAGCTTTGCCACACTATTGCTAATAGCAAAAGGGCAATTAATTGAATACGTTTCATGGTTTTAATATAGTTGGTAAGCCACAAAATTAAAGTTATTAAAAACTAAAAAAGCATATTTAAAAGTTTGTTTCAGATTTATAATTAAAATACAGGCAAATACGTATATGCTTGACTAAATAAACATACACTTAGAGTGATACTTAATAGTATTAGTGTTGATTAGCCGAAAAAAACTGTAATTGATTTGCTTTGAGTAGAAAAACACCTACCTTTGCACCGCAATTTAAAATCGGGTTTGTGGTAAGTTCAAAATTCAATTCTTTCTTTTTCGTTCTGCTTTCCTTATTTGTCGGGCTTTCTACTGTGGTTGCCGAGGAAAATTCCGGTAATTCTTCTGAAGAAAATGCTGAATTTGATGTAGTACCCTTTATTATGCACCATATTGC
>CAYSGX010000446.1:0-2855 GCA_964430605.1 uncultured Chitinophagaceae bacterium | reverse complement strand
GACAGGATCCTTGACAAACGCTCGTCAAGTGCAATACTCCATTTTTCATCTTTGTTGGTGTTATCACCAACAAACATGGTCTGCCTGCAAATGTACTTGTCGGTCATAAGACCAACAAGGGCAAAATGCTTTGTACTATGGTTTTCATTTTGTAAGTGGGATTTTTTTCGTGGTCGTAGCGGATACTATGACCAGATTGGGGTAAACGAAATAATTATTTAATGCCCGATTATTGTATTTTTTCCAATTGCAGAACATAATTTCGGCAAAGAGCAAGTGGAATAATACCTATCACACCAAAAGAACAATCAATAAGCCTCCAGAAAAACGGAATTTCCCTGATATGTCCGGCTATCAATGCAAGGGGTATTACTAATACACAGGCAATCATTCCGAATTCGATAACCCAAATATTTTTTACTGGATTATTTAACGGACCAATAAATGCAATTGCAAGAATTATGTGAGCAAATGCAAGCCAGTCGGTTCCATAAGAAAGAAATGGATACTCGGCATTGACATTCAGAACAGCTATATAACATTTAGCAATCCATTGGCACAATGCTGAATTTTTGTTGTAACAAATCTGGCTAAGCCAATGCAATTCTGTTTCGAGCGGAAATGCAGTTACTCCGCTGAGAAATAGTGAAATGATAAAAAATATGAGCAATGCTCTTATTCTTAATTTCAGATTTATATTATTCTTGTCCATTTTGATAGTTTTTATTTTTAAAATAATTGTATGTAACATATTCAGGATAATTCCACTCAAGCCATGATTCTTTTTGTTTGCGTTCTATAAAAAGTTTGACACGTTTATTGAAATATTCTCTTCGTGATATAAAATTAGAACCATCTGCGTACTCATTTTTTATATCCCTATCAAGGAGGGCATCGTATTTATCAATTACATGAAGAGATTTATCCGACAGTGAAAGAAGGAAATAAATATCCATATTATCAGGAAACTTGTGGCGGGCGTTATGTTTAGCAATAATTACGTCCCAATTAAAAATACTGATGAAAAACATCATAAAATAAACCGCCCAGCTAAACGTGCGTATCAGGAAATAAAGAGATTTTTTCTCTTTGATTTTAATGGTTAGTGCTGCTAACCCAAACAGCGTTAAAACTAAAAACACAATAACGCCTATACGCTTGTAAGCAAGCCCGTAATAATTGATGTAATGATAATTGCGAATAGCGACAGATAAAGCCATAATTGCATTCTGAACAATCCATGTGTATGCAAAGTAGCGTAACAAACTTCCTTTGTCCTTGTAATTTAGTATTCCTCTGAAGATAAAAGTCATTATGGCTATTGACAACAGGATGCTTAAAATGAGCAGGTAAGTTCCTTCATGTACTAATTGAGAAAGGTTCATATCTTCTTTAAACTCGAAACCAAACCACAGCCATACTATATCAATAATATTGACAATAAGTATCAACACATTAATAAGTCCCATAAGAATCAGCCCAATCCTGTATTCATCATTGACATTAAAAAGACGTTTCTTTTCATCCGGGACAATAAATGGATTGGTCTCCAGAGCGTCCTGAGAACGGTTATCCCAATTAACAAATTTCTTAATGTTGCTATTTACAAATACTCCGATAAGTATAAATAATCCAAGCATAATGAAGAAGAATCTTGACCATGTAAAGTATTCAAAGAGGTCATTTATAGTATTAACTACAGTAGTAAAAAGGTCAGAAGAAAGCCTGTCAAAAACCGGGTTGGCAGCTTTGTATATCATGTAAAAAACAAAGACGACTACAACAGGCACTATTGACAATCTAACAACATACCACGCAGAATCTGATTTAATTGTAAAGCCACCAATTTGCCTCTCTTCGTTAAACACTGAGAATGGCGCTATAAAAAAGTTTAACAACCCTGTTGGAATTGCCGCAGCAACAGACTTTAATTCCGGCTGAAAATAAAATCCAGCCATTATGATATAGGAGCCTATTAATGATACAATACTTGTGACGGAATTGTGTGTTACAACCAAAATGCCTGCGAGCAGAGTCCCAATGGATGTAATTAAGATTTTTTTATTGTTTAATAATAGTTTCTGCTGCACAGAAAACATACAGGTAAGCAGCATTACAATAAAGAGAAAGGCATTTAGCCCTAAATAATTTTCCCAAAAGAGTATATCATAGATAATAATTCCTACGATAATTAGCAATAACTTAATTGATTGATTTTTCATGAGTTTATATTTATTATTTAACAAAGCACTTTGATTTACAAAGTATATATTCAAAAATTTTTAAACTCTCTTTAAGAGTTTTTCCAATGCGTCAAGGTGTTCTCTAAAAGCTTTTTCTCCTTTATCAGTAGCACTATAAGATGTGTTGGTTTTTTTGCCAATAAATTTCTTTGTAACCTTTATATATTTATCACTTTCAAGTGAACTTAAATGACTTGCGAGATTTCCATCGGAAACTTGAAGCATCTCTTTCAGCGAATTAAAATCAACCTCATCGTTCACCATTAATATGGACATAATTCCAAGCTTAATTCTGTTCTCAAAAGATTTATTCAGCCTTTCAATTATACTTTTCATCGCTCGTATTTATAATACATCACAACTCCATAAATTATATGCATGATTCCAAAACCAATAATCCAAAACAATAATCCATACCCAATAAAAACTGAGGCAATTAACCCGATTATTATTTCTGTTATTCCCAAATAATAAATGTCATTAAGAGTGTATTTACTTGCATTTATTAAGGCAAGTCCATAAAAAATAAGTGTGGCAGGGGCAATTAGGTGAACATCCTGATGAAGAAGTAAAGCAATACAAAATAAGCCTCCTGCTACACTTATTTTTTAT
>CAYSGX010000445.1:0-2859 GCA_964430605.1 uncultured Chitinophagaceae bacterium | reverse complement strand
CCTTATGGGGTTGCGGTAGATGAGTTTCAGCACTGGGTATATGAAAACCCGGAAGCAACACCAAAAGAACGCAACGCGCAATGGCGCAGCATTGAGAAAAAGTATTTACCGCACAGAAATTATGACGGCAATGAATATTTAGAAGGCGGTGCATTTTGGCAGAAACAAGCGCATATTTACAATAGCCCGTTTTATTATATTGATTATACTTTGGCTGAAATGTGTGCTTTACAATTCTGGATTCGCGCACAAGAAAAAGACGCTGCCGCATGGGGCGATTATTTAACGCTTTGCAAAGCCGGTGGCAGCCAATCTTTTTTAGGTTTGGTGAAGCTTGCCAACTTAAATTCACCATTTGAACAAGGCACCGTAGAAAACGTTATGAAGGTAGTTGCTGCGTGGATAGAAAACATTGACGACAGCAAACTGTAATGAAACAAACCGGATTATCTTTTTTTTCAGAAATGCTGTGGGCACTCTTAATCGGGGTGTTCGCGGCAGTTTTTTTATTACCGCTTTATGAAGTATTAGATGCTTCTTTTTTAAGAATAAACCTGTTGCTCATTTTGTTGTTTGCCATACTGTTTCGCTACACCATTTTTTTAAACCAAACGCCATACCTGAAACCCATGTGGATTAGGTTTATACTGGTAATTTCGGCACTGATTATTTTCTTCCAGATATTTAAGCAAATACAAGATTTTTTCGAGTTGTTTGATACTCACGATATCAACTTTTTTCTGCGGAAAGACCAATTGGTAAATTTATCGCCCGATGTTGTTCAGGAAAAATTTGCTTACTTTAAGAAAGAATTTGTGTTCTTTGCTACCGGAAGTTTAATTGTAATAGGCGCATTTTCTTTAAGAACTGTAGCTTCATTTTGGACATTATTAAAAGGAAAAAACCGTTAAGTATGAAAAAGTTTCATTTTGTTTTAGTTGTAGTTATCACTATTATTTCGGCAGTGGTTTATTCATGTAAAAAGAAAGACCCTTGCGAAGGTGTAACCTGCCCTGCGGGTAAAGTGTGTAGCAGCGGGCAATGCACTTGTCCGTTCGGCTATGAAGGCGCAGATTGCGATACGTTAAGCGCAATAAAATTTGTAGGCAATTATCAGGTAACCGAAAACTGCCAAAACCCTCCGGGGCCGGGCGAGAACTACACTACCAACATCAGTTATGGATTTCAGGATTATGAAATTATTATCAACAATATACTTGGCAGCGGGCTTTCAATAAACGCATCGGTAGATGGCAATACTATTTATATTAATGAGCAAACGGTGGGTGGGCTAAGAATTGTAGGAGAAGGCTTTTATCAGCCTATAAACAGAACCCTTCAAATTAACTATGAATATAATTATGGTGGCAGTTCCAGGTCTTGCACTGCTCACTTTCAAAGGTTTTAGTTTTATGAAACATCTAATTAATCCTGATTTGCAAATAATAAAAGCAAGTCAGGATTTTTCTTTTAAAAGTATATACCATTAGTATTTTCTAATTTAGCCAATCAACTTTCAAATTATGGAATCGAGAAGACAACAACAGGTAGCAGGCGTTATTCAGCAGGAAATAGGCGATATTTTGCAAAAAAACGGAAGAAATTATTACGGAGCTTCTTTTGTAACTATCTCTGGAGTAAAGGTTACACCCGATTTATTGGTGGCAAGAATTTTTGTAAGTGTACTTGTAGAAAATGAGCGCAAGGCTGTTATAGAAGCCCTGAAAAACAATGCTTCACACATAAGAGGGCAACTGGGCAATAAAGTAAAAAACCAATTGAGAAGAGTGCCTGGGTTAGAATTTTTCCTGGACGAATCGCTTGATGAAGTATTTAAAATAGATAAGCTGTTAAAAGAAATAAAAGCAACCGAGCAACCCAAAACCAATGAATAATGCCCTGGCATTACAAATAGCTTTCTGCTATTTGTATTCAAAAAAATCTACCAATGCCATTAATATAATTACGGCTGTAGCCATGATTGGCATGGCAGTAGGCGCTATGGCTTTAATACTGGTACTTTCGGTTTTTAATGGGTTTGAAGGGCTGGTGCTTTCGCTCTATAATCGGTTTACCCCCGACTTGCAACTCACTCCGCTAAAGGGCAAGGTATTTAACCTTTCGCAAGAGCAACTCGATAAATTAAGAGGCGTGGAAGGCGTGGCGGCTATTGCCACCATACTGGAAGAAAAAGCCATGCTGAAATATCAGGACCGTGAATATATTGCCACCGTAAAAGGTATTGATGCCAATTATTTACAGGTAAACAATGTTGAATCTGCTATTGCCGAAGGCAGGTTTATACTCAACGATGACAGCAGCATTGATTATATGGTGCTGGGTGCCGGAGTAAGGGCTGCGCTGGGAGCCAATGTGAAAGATGGCATAAATGCCATTTCGGTTTTTCTGCCGCGAAGAGGCAAGCAGGCAACGGGCTTGCTGCCTACCGATGCGTTCAACAGACGATTTATTTTTCCATCGGGTGTTTTTTCTATTCAGCAGGAATATGATTATGAATATACCTATGTGCCCATTAGTTTTTTGCGCGAAGCATTAAAATACGATACTGAAATTTCTTCGGTAGAATTTAAGCTGAACAATAAAGCCGATGTAAATGCCGTGAAGCAAGCCATAGCAGCTTTGACGGGTAAAGGCTTTAAGCTGAAAGACCGCTATGAACAAGACGAAGCCCTGTTTAAAGTAATGAATACCGAACGCATTGTGGCCTATGGCATTTTCGCTTTTGTAATATTGATTATTTCATTCAACATTACAGGCGCATTATCAATGATCGTGTTAGAAAAATCTAAAGATATTGCCGTGCTGAAAACCATGGGCGCCACCCGGCAATGGATAACT
>CAYSGX010000444.1:0-2869 GCA_964430605.1 uncultured Chitinophagaceae bacterium | reverse complement strand
CATGGCGAAACTGGTGATTACCGAAGGTGAAGTATTGGTAAACGGAGCAACAGAAACTCAAATAAGAAAGAAACTTAGGGCAGGCGATGTTGTCGCTTTTAATGAACATCGTATAGCGATTGTGGCATAAAACCGAGCTATTCATCAGGGTAGTGCAAATACTGCTATCGGAGGGGCAGGTATAAAATTCTTCTTGAGGTACACCAGAACCGGAAGGCTCTTTATCATCCGTTAGTTGTATTTAACGTTGTTAGTTTACTTATGTCTCTCCAGCCGTAAGCAATCTCGGTAAGTTTTTGTCCGTCAATTTCAATTTCTTTATCATCAAACATTTCTCCGCCCAATCGCTCATAAAAATATTTTGAGTTATTGGCAGCAAGCACCCAGACATACATTGAATTGTATCCGCAAACTTGTAAGTATTGAATTGTTGTTGCCATTAACAGCCTGCCGATATTTTTGTGCTGATGGTGTTGTAATATGTAAATTGAATACAACTCGCCTTGATAATCGTTTTTATCTCTGCCTTCTCCGACAGTTGCAAAACCAACAATACCACCTTTGCTTTCGGCAACGAAAACATTGTCGCATTTTACCGATAGTTCTCTGTTCCAATAATTTGTTCTTGTTTGAATATTAAGCTTACCTAAATATTCGTCAGCTACTATGTTGCGATAAGTTGTTTGCCAACAATCAATATGCACATAGGCAATTTGTGCCGCATCTGCGGGTATCGCTGTTCTTATATTGATTATTGCTTTAGTCATCACTTACCGTTTCGTTTTATCATTAACCACACCATTCAATTTGTAATGTCGAATCACGTATCACGAATGCTGCTTTTCTTTTGCCATCTGCATAGCGGATGAAGCAGATTACAAGATTACACAGATTTTGAAAATGCCAAAAATCATTTTTTTTGAAATCTTTTAATCCTTTTTTAAATCTGTGATGCTGATAACTCAGCAAACCAACATAGCCATGCGCAACATAATAAAACAATCTCTGTATTTATTTCTCAATAAGCGGGTTAAAAGGCGCATCGCCCCCGAAATTCTGCACGGCAAATACATTAGGCATATTTCGGCCTGTTAACGATTTAGCCTCTATAATGGCAGCGCAGCCAATATGGGTGTAGTTTACATCAAGCATATTCTTTTTGTGCGGGGGCGATTTTATCCAACTGTCAACAATGTGTGCCGCCAGTTCATCATAACTCAAACAGGGCACGGTATCCTGTTTCCCAATGGTGTAGTAAAAAGTATTTTCCCGCTTGTCATAAGGCTGTCCTTCTTTATAATTGATGGCAAATGTTTTGGTAATATTTTCACCCACATATTCGCCCTCGTAATTGAAATATTTTATTCTTAGCTGTGGCGTTTTCATTTGTTTCACTCCATTATTCATGTGGTTGTAAAAATTGCGCTCGTTCATTTGCAGCGCATGAAAAGCCGCAGCGTTTCTCAATGCCTTTGAAAATTTCAGAGGCTGCTTTTTCATCTTCACCCTATAAGCATTGGTATGATATACTATGCAGGCATTCAGCAGATGATAATCTACCATGCCAAATGGCGCTACCCGGGCTTGTGCCGCTTCATGGGCGTTAAATATGGGCGTGTGTATGGCGTAGGCAGTATCGGCATAAACCGTTTGCCGGGCCACGTAAGCATTGATATAAGCATTGTAATTATTTCCGGCTGCAATAAATAATGTAACTATTGCCACCGGCAAGAGATATTTCAGATAAAAAATGATGGTGTGGCGCATAATGCTTCAGAATACTTAGGTGAATAAACAAAAATTGCGGGTAATTATTGCAATAAGCAAGCCAAAAAGAAGCTGGATGCCGTAAACATTAAAGTGTTGGTATGTTGTGGGTTTCTAAAAATAATGTCTGCAAATTAAGGTAGATTTGTACCACAATGTCAGTGCCTACACCCGAACATATAAAAGAGATTAAGGAAATTTTTGCCGTGCATCTTGAGCAGAACAGACAGCGAAAAACGCCCGAGCGTTTCGCTATTCTCGAAGAAATATATATGCGCACCGACCATTTCGATGCTGAAACGCTTTATATCGAAATGAAGAATAAAAATTTCAACGTTAGCCGTGCTACGGTATATAATACATTAGAATTGTTAGAGTCATGCGGCTTGGTAGTGCGCCACCAGTTTGGCGATAACCAGTCGCGCTACGAAAAATCTTACAACAGGCGGCAGCACGACCACCTGATATGTGAAGAATGTAAAGAAGTGAAAGAATTTTGCGACCCCCGTATATTTCAGATTGAAACTAAAATAGGCGAGTTACTGAAGCATAAAATATCGCACCACTCGCTAATTTTATATGGCGCCTGTGAAGATGTTGATTGCGCCAACAGGCAAAAAATTACTAAAATTGAAAACTGAAAATCAATAGTATATGGATTACACCATTAATAAACACGATAATTATTTAGTACTTACGCTTAAAGGCAGCCTTTTGGCCGATGTGCAATCGAAAGAAATATTAGAAAACGGTTCAGAGCATATTCAAAATGGCGATGCCAATTTTGTGATAGACCTTAAAGACCTGAAGTTTATAAATAGCTCGGGCTTGGGCATGATGCTCACCCTGCTTACCAAATCGAGAAAATCGGGTGGTGATGTGGTGTTGGCCAACGTACCCGAGCAGGTAAATAACTTGTTGGTGATAACTAAGCTCACTGCCATTTTTAAATCGGGCGAATCGGTTGAAGAAGCGGCAAAAAAATTAGGCGCATAAACGCCATCCGGTTTCATAACAGTTACATTTAATTTCTTTTTTCAATTTTCCAATTCTTTTATTTATCATGTTTACAGATGTATTAATTGGCTTGCAATGGGGCGAT
>CAYSGX010000443.1:1632-2876 GCA_964430605.1 uncultured Chitinophagaceae bacterium | reverse complement strand
AAATTCAGAATCGGTAGATTGGTCGGGTGCGAGCTTAGTTATTTTCAGAATATCTAAAGACTGCGCATCCAGCACATATACCTCGCCACTATCAGCTTCGGTTTTAAACTGAGTTACATACAGTTGATTATTATCGCGGGTTACAGCCAAGCCTTTAGGAAAACTACACACCTGTTTAGTCTGAATAATGGTTTGGCTTGCCACATCAATTTGTGCAATACTTTTCATAGCGTGAAGGCTCACATAAGCCTTTGTTTTATCGGGACTAATGGCAATGGCGGCAGGCAACGAGCCTCTCGGTAATTTTATTGTTTTCAGCAAACTTCCTGCATTGCTGAATACCTGCACCGTAGCATCATCTCTGTTAGCCACCCAAATATTTCCGTTACCATCCTGCGCCAGCGAAACAGGATGCTTGCCGGTTACAATTTCTTTAGTATCGCTGTATGAACGGATATTTGATTTAGTAATAGAATTATTATCGGGATTCACATTCCATGTGTGATTGCCCGATGCGTCTAACAAAATAGTAGTAGCGGTAGCAGGCGCATTATCGCCCAGCTTTTCATATACCGTATGACGAATATTACAGGTACTTTGAGAAAAACCATCGCTGATGGTAACTAACACGGTATAGCTTCCGGCATTGTCGTAAATGTGATTGGCAAAAGGTTGTGCAGAAGCCGGGCTGGTATTGCCATCACCAAAATTCCACGCATAAGTTGTATTAGCACTGCTGTTGTTAAAAGGAGTTGCTTCAAAAAAAGAAGACAACCCTAATTCAACAAAAGGCAATTCTTTTAAAGAGCATCCAATAATATTCAATGAACTTCCGGTAGAAAACTGACTGCTGAATGCCTCAGTAATTGCATTACCCGCATAATCTTTTAAGCCACCGGCAGGCACTGTTACTTCATATACTTTATTAGGGTCTAATTTATTTTTCGGGGTAAAATTTATGATGCCAAACTGATAACTGTAAGTGCCTTCTAACGGCTGCCCTCCTAAAGGGCGCACTATTACCGATTGCTCATTAATTGAAGTGTATTCAATACCATCGGTGAGCATAATGCCCACTCTTGAAGTAAGCGCCTGATTAACGGCATTGGGGGCAGGTATTACCCGGTTTACTTTAGGTGCAATATTGTCGGGCATGGTATCGTGTACTACCAACGCGCTGCCTGTGCCATGATCGTTACCAATTAATACCACATTGCCCAGCACCGATGCGAAATCATGATCAG
>CAYSGX010000443.1:0-1622 GCA_964430605.1 uncultured Chitinophagaceae bacterium | reverse complement strand
ACCACTTTTATACTGTCAGGATTCTGCATATCTAATTTATAATATCTATTAGACATGCCCACATGTATAAAATTATCCTGAACATTGATATAACCGCCACCACCACTTAAAAAACCTGAACTGCTTTTCAGCGTGAGGTTGGCAGGGTCGGTAATATCCCAGATATGCACGCGATTATCTACCCCTGTACCAATAATGTAATTGCCGCTTACCATAATGCTGTACAAAAATGTGCGTACTATCGGGTCGGTAGAGAGCAATGCCGGATTCACAGGGTCGCTAATATCTACCGTAGCGATGCCAAAGCCATCCATCGCTCCAAGCACCAATAAATTGCCCACGGCAAAAACTGTCCCCACACGAAAACCTCCCAAGCGGGTGGTAGGTATTCTGTTTTCCATAAATGGTGCAGCCGGATTTTCTACATTCACCACATACAAGCCATTGCCCGAACCCGCCATGTATAAGTATTTAGCCTGTGTAGCAATCCACCATGAGCCTAACGCGTAATCGCTTTCGGTAATACCGGGCAATACCAGATTGGCAGTCATGGTAGGGTTTAACACATCGGTCCAATCCCAGATTTGCAGCCCTTCGATGGTTTGCAGCGCAACATAATCTTTCCCGTTGATGTTAAAAAAACCAAAGCCGTGCCCTTCTCTTATTTTTTCGGTATCGGCATCTACTTTGGTAAGCACTGCTTGCGGGTTGCGGGGGTCAGACATATCGTAAAATCCAAAGCCCCCACCCTTTTTTCCTGAATCATTTGCAAGAGTCATTACCAGATAACCTTTATACATCATGGCGTGCCCATGCCCCAGCGGAGCACCGTTGGCGCTGGTGAAAGATGATATTTGCTGAAACGATTCCGAAGATGTGTAACTAAGATTTCCTAAACCCGGCCCTTGTTGCGCTGCTCTTTTCCTGTTGCCAAAACCTGCAACAATAATAATGGCTGCTGTAATAGCCGCTACGGTGATAATCTTTTTCATAACAATGTTGGTTGCTTGTAAAACTGTTGTTGTATTGTTGGCCTGAATATTTAATTGAATTTACACTTTTTACCGTGAAATGAAAATAAACCCCGGTTGATACCGGTTCTGAAAATTCAGTTTACATTTAACGTATAATTGAAAAGCTATGGGATTAATTGCCATTGAAGGAATGCAGTTTTACGCGCATCACGGTTATTATAATGAAGAGCAGGTTTTAGGCGGAAAATATACGGTTGACGTTTACCTCAAAACTGATTTTAGCGAAGCTGCAAACAGCGATGCTTTAAACCAAACAATAAATTATGAAACCGTGTACCAGTTAACCAGGCATGAAATGGAAATACAATCGAAACTGATTGAACATGTTTGTAAAAGAATTTTAACGGCTATTGGCGAAAAATTTCAGCAGGTTGAATACTTAAAAGTGCGTGTAAATAAGTTTCAGCCACCGTTGAAAGGCAATGTAGAAAAGGTTTATGTTGAATTGGAAAAATCTTTTTCCAAATAGAATATCATGTTTCAGTTTTTAAAGTTTAAGAATTGTTATAGATTTGCAGTTCTTAACCGGTCGGATGGCCGAGTGGCTAGGCAGAGCTCTGCAAAAGCTCGTACAGCGGTTCGAATCCG
>CAYSGX010000442.1:369-2878 GCA_964430605.1 uncultured Chitinophagaceae bacterium | reverse complement strand
GTTCTTGGCATCTGCTTCTGATGCTTCAAATTCCAGTAAGTATATGTCTGTTTTCATGTAGTATTTTGTACAATGGGGTGTTCACTTAACCATACAAATTAGAGTACACCCGGTTCGGTAAAAATATAAATTGTTGATTTTCAATAGTATTTTTCTTTTGGCACGTTTGTTGGTATACTGTTTACACGAGTAAGATGCCTTTCTCGTAAAGTATTTGCAAATATCTTTAAAACGAACGGAATTATGACAGCAGCCCCAATTACCGATCAGGAACTGGTTCAACGCTACATGAGTGGCGAAGAAAAAGTATTAGAAGTTTTATTAGCCCGTCATAAAGACAAGGTGTATTCTTCTATCTACTTTACGGTAAAAGATGATTGCCTGGCCGAAGATATTTTTCAGGAAACATTTATTAAAGTAATAAATAAGCTGCGCAGTGGCAGTTATAACGATGAGGGTAAGTTTTTGCAATGGGTAATGCGTATCGCACATAATTTATGTATTGACCATTTCCGCAAGCTAAAACGTATGCCGGGCTTTGCTTCTACCGATGAAGATTTTGATATTTTCAAAGTGTTGCGCTACAGTGACCCCGGCCCTGTAGAAAAAATGAATACTGAATATTCAGCCTCGGTAGTGCGCGATTTAATCAGAGACCTGCCCGATGACCCAAGACAGGTTTTAGTATTGCGCCATTATGTTGATATGAGTTTTAAAGAAATTTCTGAAATGACAGGCGTTAGCATTAATACCGCTTTAGGCAGAATGCGCTATGCTATTTTGAATATGCGAAAAATGATAGAAGAAAAACAAATTGCTTTGTAAAATATAGTTGGTTTTTAGTTATTAGTTTTAGTTGGTTAATAGCCCTTAGATGTGATATTTAGGGGCTATTTTTATTTTCATGCAATATTCTGCCCAACAATTCGTTTTAAGTGCTGTTATTTCAAAATTTTATACTTTTCAGCATGAACAACACTTCTACACACTATCTTTTAAAGCACCTTTACAGCGAAACCGAGCCTACTGAAAAACTGGCTATTGAAGATGCGCTGGCAAACAATTGGTATTTGCAGGAATCTTATAATTTATGGAAAGAATTGTTTGAAATGTTGAATGAGGCTAAGGTAAGCCCTTCCCAAAAATCTATTAATAACATTCTGAAATACAGCCAAAATACTACGCTTGAGGCAAGCCATTAATTAATTGGAAAAACAAAAACCTTTTCCCGTAGTTTTGCTTTCATGCGCAAGCAAGAATTATTTGCCACAGTTTTAGATATTCTTTCTAAAAAATTTCCGCAAGCGGAAACAGAACTTAACTATAATACGCCATTTGAACTGTTAGTGGCGGTAGTGCTTTCGGCACAATGTACTGACAAGCGCGTGAATATAGTTACGCCCGCTTTATTTGAACGGTTTCCCACTCCGTTTGCAATGGCAAAAAGCAATTTCGATGAATTGTTTCCCTATATCAGAAGCATCAGTTACCCCAACAATAAAACCAAGCATCTTTTAGGCTTGTCAGAAATTTTAGTCAATCAATACAACGGTGAAATTCCCGAAACCGTTGAGCAATTAATAAAGTTGCCGGGCGTGGGCAGAAAAACCGCTAATGTGATTACATCGGTATTGTTTGAACAACCCAATTTAGCGGTTGATACGCATGTTTTCAGGGTTTCCGCACGAATAGGATTAACGCAAAATGCCAAAACCCCATTACAAACCGAACAACAATTATTAAAATATATTCCTACTGAAATGGTAGCCGAAGCACACCATTGGTTGATTTTGCACGGGCGTTACACCTGCC
Source organism: uncultured Chitinophagaceae bacterium (assembly GCA_964430605.1). Taxonomy (GTDB): domain Bacteria; phylum Bacteroidota; class Bacteroidia; order Chitinophagales; family CAIOSU01; genus CAYSGX01. The sequence continues at coordinate 1,066 of CAYSGX010000442.1, read as the reverse complement.
TTGCCCGCAGCCCTAAATGCGATATATGCGAATTGCAAAATGTTTGTAAATATTATTTGAAAAGCACGAAAAAAACCGCTCCAAAAAAATTATCTTCACGTTGAAATAGCGAGTTGTCAAATTGAAAAGAAGAGATGTTTCTTTTAACATACAGATGTTTCGCTACGCTCAACATGACAAGCAGTTCCAAAAATCATAAATCCGAAATTATAAATCATAAATCAATAAAGTATGTCAGAAATTAAAGACCAAAAAGAGAAACTGAAAGCCCTGCAACTTACCGTAGATAAGTTGGAAAAAGTATATGGCAAGGGCACTATCATGAAGCTGGGCGATGATAGGGTAGTGCCAACTGAAATTATTTCTACCGGCTCATTGGGCTTAGACATGGCTTTGGGCATTGGCGGCCTCCCCAGAGGCAGAGTAATAGAAATTTACGGGCCTGAATCATCGGGTAAAACCACAGTTGCTATTCATGCCATTGCACAGGCTCAAAAGAAAGGTGGTATTGCGGCTATTATAGATGCCGAACATGCTTTCGATAAAACCTATGCGCAGGCATTAGGCGTTGATGTAGAAAATCTGTTTATTTCTCAACCCGATGATGGCGAGCAGGCATTAGATATTGCCGAGCATTTAATCCGTTCGGGTGCAATTGATATTGTAGTGATTGATTCGGTAGCGGCTTTAGTGCCCC
>CAYSGX010000442.1:0-359 GCA_964430605.1 uncultured Chitinophagaceae bacterium | reverse complement strand
AAATTGAAGGCGAAATGGGCGAATCGAAAATGGGTTTGCAGGCGCGATTGATGTCTCAGGCGTTGCGCAAGCTCACAGGAGCAATTAACAAATCGGGTTGCACTTGTATTTTCATTAATCAGTTGCGCGAAAAAATTGGCGTAATGTTCGGCAATCCTGAAACTACAACGGGCGGTAATGCTTTGAAATTCTATGCTTCGGTGCGTTTGGATATTCGCAGAATCGGCCAACTGAAAGATAAAGAAGAAGTAGTGGGCAACCGCACCAAAGTAAAAGTGGTGAAAAACAAAATGGCCCCCCCATTCAGAATAGCCGAGTTTGATATTATTTACGGACAAGGTATTTCTAAAGTAGGCGAA
>CAYSGX010000441.1:0-2916 GCA_964430605.1 uncultured Chitinophagaceae bacterium | reverse complement strand
GTTTTTTCATAAGGCGGTAAAATTAATTGCTGCGGCAATTTTACAGCGGGCATTATACTTCTGTCTAAATAGCTCATGTTTAGTTTTTGGCGTTGTAATAAATTGTTGCGCAATTGCTTTCGTTAAATATTTTTTTCGATTCTTCCATAATATCCCGCTGCGAAATATTGCGGTATTGTTCCAGTTCGGTATTAATTCGTTCGGCATCGCCCAGCAATTCATAGTAAGCCAGGTTCATGGCGCGGGTAAGCAGGTTTACTTCGCCCAAAACCGCATTGGCCTCCATTTTATTTTTCACTTTTTGCAATTCGTTTTCGGCAATGGCTTCATGCTTCACTTTTTCCAGTTCGGCAGCTATAGCGGCTTCTGCCTGCTGCATAGAAACTCCGTTGAGCAACTTACCCTCTACTATAATTAAGCCTTCGTCAAGTGTGCCTGTAACATAAGCTTCTATTTCGCTAAACAACTGTTGCTCTTTTACCAATCGCTGAAACAATCTCGATGAATTGCCATTAGATAAAATATCGGTAGCCAAATCCATTACATAATAATTGTGCGAATTTCTGTTGCCCATGTGGTAGGCTTTCAGAATAGTATTCACGGGCACATCGGCATGTACTTCCAGTTTTCTTGCTGTTTGCTGAACGGGTTCAACGGCATATTTTCTTTCACCTAAATCATAAGGCTCTATATCGCCAAACCACTTGTTAGCGAGGGCTTCAATATCGTTTTTCTTTACATTGCCCGCCACTACCATAATGGCATTATTGGGGCGATAGTAGCGATTGAAAAAATCTTGTACATCGTTCAAAGTCGCATCTTCAACATGTTTTAATTCTTTACCAATAGTGGGCCACATGTATGGATGAGCGGTGTAAGCTAAAGCTGAAATTTTGTGCCACAAATCGCCATAAGGCTGATTGAGGTAATTCTCTTTAAACTCTTCGCACACCACCTTGCGCTGCACTTCAAGCGCGTGGTTATCTATATTCAGAAATTTCATGCGGTCGCTTTCGAGCCAAAAAGCCACTTCTAAATTTTCTACCGGAAGAATATCGTAGTAGTTGGTAATATCATTATTGGTAAAGGCATTGTTTTCGCCACCGGCACGTTGCAGCGGCTCGTCAAAATTGGGCGCGTGCTTTGAGCCGCCAAACATTAAGTGTTCAAACAAATGGGCAAAGCCTGTTTTATCGGGGCTTTCGTCTCTTGCACCTACCTTATATAGTATGTTTACGGCTGCCATAGGGGTAGAAGCATCTTCATGCACCACCACCTGCAAGCCATTCTGTAACTGAAACCTTTCAAACTGAATCATAGTACTGTAACAAAAATTGAGGCGTAAAGTTAAGCAATACAATTTCTACGCCTTTTGTTGTGAAATTAATCTCTAAACTTAATGATGTGTGTTGCCGTGTTCCAAACAAAAACACTTAGATATGCCGGAAAGACAACATCTAAGCGTAGTATTTATTGCATCCATCTGGGAAAATCTTTCGCCTTTAGTTTAATTTCTTAGTGTTCCTTTGAGGTTTCTTTGTGAAACTTTGTGTTATAGCTGTTACACAAAGACACGCAAAGCCTACACAAAGTTTAGTAGGCTTTAGCTGAATATACAAACCATTCGGCTTATGTCCGAAAGCAGTTTAGTTTTACAGCGTTAATTAAACTGCTGCCACCTGCTTTTTCAGAATCAACTCTTCGCGCTTAGGGCCATTAGAAATAATGGTTACCGGCACTTCCAGGTAGCTTTCTAAAAAGCTAATATAATTGGTAAGTTCTACAGGCAGTTCGTCATAATTCTGAATGCTGTTGATGTCGCAATTCCAGCCTTTAAATTCTTTGTAAACCGGCTCTATGGTTTCTTTGCATAAATCATAAGGCAGTTCGCGGGTAAGTTTGCCATTCACTTTATAATCGGTGCAGGCGTAAATATTTTCAAAGGTATTGAGCACATCTATTTTGGTAACTATCAGTTGTGTTAAACCATTCAGAATAATAGAATATTTCAAAGCAGGTAAATCTATCCATCCGCAACGTCTTGGGCGGCCGGTAGTTGCGCCAAACTCATGCCCTTCTTTACGTAAACGCTCGCCTACTTCATCGTGCAGTTCGGTAGGGAAAGGGCCACTGCCCACACGGGTACAATAAGCTTTGGAAATGCCCAGCACCTCTTTAATTTTAGTGGGCGCCACACCCAGGCCTTTGCATGCTCCCGAAGAAATAGTGTTAGAAGAAGTAACAAACGGGTAAGTACCAAAATCAATATCGAGCATAGAACCCTGCGCGCCTTCTGCCAGTACTTTCTTGCCGTTTTTCAATGCTTCGTTTAAATAATATTCGGTAGAAATAATATTGAGCTGCTTCAACACTTCTATACCTTCAAACCAATCTGTTTCTACCTGCTCAATATCGGGCGTGTAGTCATATTGTTTCAGAATATCAAAATGTTTTTCTTTCAGAAAATTGTATTGCTCTTTAAAATCGGGCAACAGAATATCGCCTATGCGTAAGCCGTTTCGCCCGGTTTTATCCATATAAGCAGGACCAATACCTCTAAGCGTAGAACCTATTTTGGTTGCACCTTTTTTTGCTTCGGAAGCAGCATCAAGCGCCTTATGAGAAGGCAATATTAAATGCGCGCGGTTAGAAATAAACAGGTTCTTTTTTACATCAATACCCAATGCCACCAGCTTATCTATTTCTTTCTTAAAAGTAGTGGGGTCTATTACCACGCCATTGCCAATAATGTTCATCACATTGGGATGAAAAATACCCGAAGGGATGGTGTGCAGCACAAAAGTTTCGTTATTGATTTTAAGGGTGTGCCCCGCATTAGGCCCGCCCTGAAAGCGTGCAACAATATCATAATGGTTAGCAAGGTAATCTACTATTTTACCTTTGCCTTCATCGCCC
>CAYSGX010000440.1:703-2918 GCA_964430605.1 uncultured Chitinophagaceae bacterium | reverse complement strand
AACTGAAAGTACGATGCACTTCCTTCGGAATCTTAACTACTTTAAGTATAAGCTCCAAACTACTCAGAATACTTATCCTTAAAATGCTTATCTCTCACCACCGCCATAGTGCTGCTGGCTTTGGCAATCAGTTTTTTTTCGTTGTTTTCCAGTTCAAAAATTTCGGCTTCGCAGAAGTGGAAATTCTTTCCGGGCTTTAATACCCAGCCATGAGCATATATTTTAGAAGCTGTGCCCGGACGCAGGTAAGTAACTTTTATTTCGGCAGTAAAAACCTGCTCGCCTTCATTTACCAAAGTATAAGCGGCAAAACCACAAGCCATATCGCATAAAGCCGATGTAACCGCGCCATGCACAAAACCGTTTTGCTGCTCGTGTATTTCCTTAAAATGAAGCTCCCCTTCTACCCTTCCCGCCTCAATAACCGGAATTTCAAAGCCAATTAATTTCATGTACTTATTACGTGAAATTTTAAGGTTGACATATTCCCTGAATTTCGGATTTAGCGATTCAATCTTCATAATATTTCTGTTTAAAAAGTTTCCCGCAGATTTCGCTGATTACGCAGATAAATGTAAGAACTGTCAGCGTGATTTGCGAAATCTGCGGGAAATACAAATATCTCAATTCACATTTGACGCGACATTAATTCCAATCATTAGTCAACAACATTTCAACAACCAAATAAAAATATTTATTATTGCGTGTCAATGCCACAAACTGAAAAATAGGGTACAAAGCTACTATTCAATATGGTATTGACGCTGTTTTATTATTAGACATTTTTACCTGGAAACTGAAAATAACATATCGCCCTCGTTCCGTTGGTTTAGCACGGACTTATTGCAGAAAAATGTATCATATCTCGATTTGTTGCTTTTTGTAAGCAATAATAAGATTACGTTTTCGGTATTTGACGATATTAACAGGGCTGTTTTGGGGCTTTGTGAATACGCTATTGACACTTCATCGGGCAAGAAGTTGAGCGAGTATATCGAAACCATACTTATTTCCGAACCTGTTACCACTTCAAAATTCAGAACTACAAAGATTTGCTATTTAAGCCCTAAAAACACTTTAGTGCCTTCTGATATTTTCGACAGCAAATCGGTAAATGTTTATTTCGACTGGGTTACCGATTTGGAAGAAAAAGAAATGTTGTTTTACGATTACATTAAAGGCATAGATAGTTTTAACGTTTTCGGTATTCATAAAAAACTGTTTAAAAGAATAAATGACTTGTTTGTAAGCCCCAAACTTTTTGATTTCAACACCATTTACATTCAGAATATATTAAGAGAAAACAGAGGTACCAGAGATAAAAAACTATTTGCTCATAAAGAAGATAATCAACTGTTTATTTACTTTATAGAATTTGGTAAGCTGCTGTTCAGCAACCGTTTTCCGGTGGCTGTTGCCGAAGATATGGTGTACTATATTTTAGCAACCTGCGAACAATTACAACAAAACACTTCAAATATTGAAGTAATGCTTTCGGGAGAAATTACGAATGATGAAAGTTTCGGTTTACTGAATCAGTATTTAGAAAATGTTCAGTTTTCAGAATATCCTAAAGGCTTATATTTTCCCGAACAACTGAACGGCATAGCAAAACAACGTTATTTTCATTTATACTCACTGGCTTTATGCGAATAATTGGCGGGCAATATAAAGGCAGAAGGCTAAACCCGCCACAACTCGCCCCTACCCGGCCTACCACCGATTTTGCACGCGAGGCGTTGTTTAATATTTTGGGAAATAATTTCGATTTAAGTGAGGTTTCTTTTCTTGATTTATTTGCCGGCACAGGTGCTATAAGTTTTGAAATGGCTTCAAGAGGTTGCAGCGATATTACGCTGGTAGAAAATTATGAAGGCTGCATTACATTCATTAAAAAAACAATTGAAGTTTTACAAACTAAAGCCATTAAAACGCAGCGTGCCGATGTGTTTCGGTATATAGAAAGCTGCAACCGCCAGTTTGACATTATATTTGTTGATGCCCCTTATAAAATGCCCGCGTTAAACATGCTGCCCGATTTAATTCTGAATAAGAAAATGCTGAAAGAAAACGGTTGGTTAATTGTAGAGCACAGCCTCGATAATGATTTCAGGCAACACCCGAATTTTGCGCAGCAACGCAAATACGGCACAACGATTTTTGCTGTATTTCAAATTGCAGGTTATACTGAAAGTAGTTAAGATTCCGAAAAGCG
>CAYSGX010000440.1:0-693 GCA_964430605.1 uncultured Chitinophagaceae bacterium | reverse complement strand
AAAGCGAAACGTACTTTCAGCTAATACCGAAGGTTCTGAACTTATTTTTTTCGGAAACCCGAGTTGTTTCGGTATAACAGTTTTGAGTTATTGGCTGAAGCTTACGGAATAGAAAATGCTACACCAAAGGCTCCTGCTGGCTCAGACAATGAAAACTGCCCAAGCCCCAAATAATATCTGTAGAATCGATACCAATTACTTCACGGTCTTTAAAACAATCCGAAAGTATTCGTAAAGCCTTATCGTCTTGCGCACAACGGAAAGTGGGAACAATAACCGCTGCATTGGCAATGTAAAAATTAGCATAAGAAGCCGGTAAACGCTGGCCTTCATAAATTACCGCATCGGGCATGGGCAACTCTGCAATATTCAATTGTTGCCCATTGAGCAATCGCATTTGTTTTAATGCTTTTAAATTATGCTGCAACAACTCATAATTTTCATCCCGCTTATTTTCTTCCACCACAGTTACTACGGTATCTTCATTTACAAAGCGGGTAATATCATCTATATGCCCATCGGTATCATCGCCCACAATGCCTTCTTCCAGCCACAACACTTGCGATACACCATAATATTCTTCTAAATATTGTTCTATTTGCTGTTGATTCAAATGCGGGTTCCTGTTTTCATTCAGCAGGCATTGTGTGGTAGTAATCACTGTGCCTTTACCATTAAAATCTACCGAGCCGC
>CAYSGX010000439.1:1647-2926 GCA_964430605.1 uncultured Chitinophagaceae bacterium | reverse complement strand
GATAAATTTGGGTGCAGTCTTCATCACCTCCTGAATTATTCGGTTCTCCCGATGCCCAGTTGGTATAGGTAATTATACTTTGGTCATACCATACAAAAATGCCTTCCTGCGCCTCATCGTTAAATCCTATCCAAATGATGCCGCCATAGCCTTTTGCATTCAGGCTGTTAATGATGCATGTATTTTCAGCAGCCGATTGAATAGAAATAAGGTTGGCGCCTAAGTTTTGAGCAAACGCCTGCGCACCGCTACCCGTAAGCGATTGCGGATTATAGAAATACATGCTGCATGGCGAAATACAATCTTCCAGTTCTACACAACCCGCAGCGGTAAAGGCTTGCCTGATGGCAATTTCATCGCAATTATTTGGGTGAGGATTTTGCGGGCAACCATCAGGCCCATTGCCCGGCTCACATAAGCAGTCGTCATACAAATCAGCCACACCATCATTATCCGCATCATTATTGGCGCTAATATTTGTATTTGCCACTAATAATAACCCATAGGGATTGGGAGAGCCTCCTGTGGCATTATATACCAGTATATCTACATAATTAACGCCTCCAACCCAAGGGCCGTTCAAAGTAAAATTTAGTTGCGAGCCTGCTGAAAAGCTCCCACCGCTTATTCCTGTAGAAGCGCCATTAACAAACACATCAGTAATTGCATTATCTACATATCCCGAAAAACTTAAAGAATATACTCCGGGATTTGACACGCTGTTACCATTGCAATCGGGAGGTAAATTAAGCGTTAACCTGAAATATAAATATCCGGCTGAAGAATTAGTAGCACAAGGAAATCCGGGACTGGTAATCCAGTTGCCATTATTTACCGGAGGTGGCAAAGAAGCAGGATTAACCCACGAACCGGGGGCACAATTGTTATCAATATGAGCGGGAAAAAATGTAACCCCGCCATTTACCGGGTTGGGCGGCACAGCGGGTACTAATGCCGACACTTGCCATATCGGGTCGGAAGTGCCTATTGCGCCTTGCCCTGTAGATAGCGTTGCCGGATTGGGAAAGGTTTGACCGATAACATTATTGCTTATAAAAAACACTGTTAATAATAGCCAAATACGCATATTCAGTAATTCAGGATGTTAAAGCAAGTAATAATTAAAAAAATTGATAATCACGAAATTAACAAATCCATTACTGTAATTGCATTTTTTGTATTTTCAGGCTTCTAAATTATTCACACAAATGGCATCTTTAAAAAAATTACTTTTCTGTGTTGCTTTTATAACACTCTCTGTTAGTTCATTTGCTCAAAG
>CAYSGX010000439.1:835-1637 GCA_964430605.1 uncultured Chitinophagaceae bacterium | reverse complement strand
ATTGGCACTTTAACACCCGATAATTCTGCTCTGTTAGAGCTTAATGCGCTCGATAAGGGATTGTTAATTACAAGGGTTACAACTACTCAAAGATTAGCTATAAATGCCCCGGCAAGAGGCCTGTTGGTTTATGATACCGATTTTGATAATTTTTGGTTTTTTGATGGAATACAATGGGTGCAAGCTCTTGGGCCGCAAGGACCTGCGGGACAGGATGGCGTAAATGGAACAAATGGTGTGGGCATTATTTCTACTGTAAATAATGGTAACGGCACTTACACTTTTAATTATTCCGATGGCAGTTCTTTTACCACCGCTGATTTAACAGGCCCGCAAGGGCAACAAGGTATTCAAGGCAATCCCGGACAGCAGGGTATTCAAGGCGTACCGGGGCAAGCCGGAACAAATGGTGTGGGCATTATTTCTACTGTAAATAACGGCAATGGCACTTACACTTTTAATTATTCCGATGGTAGTTCTTTTACTACCGCTAACTTAACAGGCCCGCAAGGGCAACAAGGTGTACAAGGCAATCCGGGTGCACAGGGAGCGCAAGGCAATCCCGGGGCACAAGGGTTGCAAGGTGTACAGGGCCCAGCCGGGCCGCAAGGCCCACAGGGACTACAAGGGCCTCCGGGTTCGGGTAGTGGCGGAATAGGTGCACCAGGAACACAATACTATTCATCAGGAAGACAAGTTTTTGTTTCGGGTACACAAAGCGGAGCGCCCGGTGCGGGAGAAACTTTTTCATGGGTAGTGCCTGTGGGCATTACGCAAATAAGAGTACAGTTAGCCGGTGGTG
>CAYSGX010000439.1:0-825 GCA_964430605.1 uncultured Chitinophagaceae bacterium | reverse complement strand
ACAGCAGTGGCAGTGGTTCAGAAACAAGTGGCTCATGTGGCGGATTTGTATTGGGAGAAATTCCTGTTACGCCCGGTGAAACTTTAACCATTTTTGCCGGAGCCGGAGGTACAGGATATAGTAGCGGAACCAATACCGGAAGAGGTGGCACAGGTTCATACATTGCGCGTGGTGCAACCATATTGGGCGCAGCAGGTGGCGGTGGTGGCGGTGCTTCAAACGGCACATCAGATGGTAATGGTGGCGGACAAGCTTATGGGCTAAATATTAATGGCGGCAATGGAACTTCTTCGGCAGGTGGCAGCAGTGGCAATAATTATGTAAATTACCTTTGGGGGTCTCATGCATATATAGGGAAAAATACTGTGGCTGCAGCCATCAATATTTCAGGCATTTCAGCAAGATATTTTACTTCATTATACAATAGCAACTCTAACCAAAATTATGGGTTCGGAGGCCGTTTTGGAAGCGGTATCAGAGGCGTAGTAATTATAGAATATTAATAACGAGAGTTTGTTTTTAGTTATAGTATGAACTGATGCCAATCCCTTCTGTTTTGAGCGCGTTTGTGTAAGTTTGATGTGTAAATATGTGAGTTAGCGGTCAGGCTACAAACCACACAACAGAAAATACACCGACAAATGAAACAGTTTTTTAAAGAGCTATTTGAATACAGTCATCACTTCAACCAAAAATTGGCAGACGTTTTTAATGGCAACCAAGACAAAACATCTGAAAAGGCGGCAAAGCTGTATAACCACATTCTTAACGCACACCAAATTTGGAACAACAGAATTGACCCGAAACAAACAACTTTCGGAGTTT
>CAYSGX010000438.1:0-2935 GCA_964430605.1 uncultured Chitinophagaceae bacterium | reverse complement strand
AAAGTATCAACGGTGAGCATGCGGTTAATCTCGTTAGTGCCTTCAAAAATGCGGTTGATACGCGCATCACGGTAGGCACGGGCAGCAGGCGCTTCTTCACTGTAGCCCATACCGCCATATACCTGCACCATTTCATCTACCACATAATCTAAAGTTTCTGAACCGATAACTTTCAACATAGCACATTCTAAAGCATATTCTTCAGCAGCGCCCAATAAGGCTTCGCTTGTTGATTTGCCTTTTTCACGCAACATGTGCTCGCTATCGTTAATTAAACCTGAAACGCGATAGTTCAACGCATCGGTAACCCAAACTTTAATGGCACTTTCGGCTAACTTGTGTTTGATTGCGCCAAAGTTTGAAATAGACTGCCCGAACTGCTGACGTTCGTTAGCATAATTAATGGCATTGTTTAAGGCACGCTTAGAGCCACCTAATACTCCGGCACATAATTTATAGCGGCCAATATTCAGAATATTGAAAGCGATTTTGTGCCCTTTGCCAATTTCGCCTAATAAATTTTCAACCGGGACTTTTACATTGTTGAAGAAAATCTGACGGGTTGAAGACCCTTTAATACCCATTTTCTTTTCTTCAGCGCCACGGCTCACACCTTCCAGATTGGCATCAACAATAAAGCCTGTAAATTTGTCGCCATCAATTTTTGCGAACACCACAAACACATCGGCAAAACCACCGTTAGAAATCCACATTTTTTGTCCGTTCAAAACATAGTGTTTGCCATCTTCGCTCAACACCGCTTTGGTTTTGGCGGCTAAAGCATCGGAACCAGAACCGGGTTCGGTGAGGCAATATGCGGCTTTCAATTCGCCTGTAACTAATTTGGGCAAATACTTTTTCTTTTGCTCATCGTTGCCGAAATACAAAATGGGCAAAGTGCCAATACCTGTGTGAGCGCCCAAAGAAATACTGAACGCATGGCCACCGCCAAACTCTTCAATTACAATAGAGTTGGTATTGAAATCCAAACCCATTCCGCCATATTCTTCAGGAATGGCAGTGCCCAACAAACCTAATCCGGCAGCTTTATCTAACAAAGAAATGGTTAAGCCTTCTTCCTGTGCATCAATGGCATCAAGGCGCGGGTGAATTTCGTTGTTTACAAAGTCGCGGCAAGTTTGCTGAATCATTAGCTGTTCTTCGGTAAACTCTTCACGAATGTAGATGTCTTGAGGATTGGTTTCTTTAATTAAGAATTCGCCACCTCTTAAAAGTTTTTTTGTTTCCACTGTGTTTGACATGTTTTTTGAATTTATGATTTAGGAATTATGATTTATGATTTTCTCGCAAAGGCACCAAGTCGCTAAGAAAAATTTCTTTAAGTATCTTTTTGATTTTGTTTTTTATCAGCAATGTTGAACATTTCTTTTTTCCAATTCTTTAATAGTTCCTTTCAATATTGTCGGGACAATCAATTTGTGGAATGGTTTCACAAATAAAAAATACAAGCGTCCAAACCAATTGTTAAATTCTACCACTGATGAAATCGTTAAATTCTTCTTTCGCGGATTGTTTTGCTGTTGCTCAACAAATAGTGAAATTCTGAAATTCAAATGCTTGTCGTCCTCACCAAGTATCATTTCGTTTTCTGCGATGTCATATACTTTAAAAACTCCTAATCGCTCACCTTTTTGAAATTTGAAATCTTGTATTTGTTCGCCCGTTACTTTCCCGGAAGTTTTCAGTCCGAAAGGTTTCACAATTTTATCTCTTAATGTCATTAAAGCCGAAATCCATTTCGGTTTACTTTTTAAAAAGGCTTCGCCAATTTCCGAAAAACCGGTTTTGTTGTCTATACCGGAAAATTCACAACTGTAACTATCTACATAATCAAAAGAACTTTCAGTTTCTTTTAGTATTGACTTATCAGGAAGTGTTGTTTTCTTAGTTATCATTTTCTTTGTTGTTGCTTCCTTACAATAACCGTCAACTTTACGTCTATTGTCTCACATCTAAAACGAATAACGATTCTCCTCAATCAACTTAGCGGCAATTCTTCTGCGTGCACCAATGGTGTCGAAAGGTTCGTATTTGGTATAACGTTTCAAGCCCATTAACATCACGCGCAGGGTATCGCCATCGTTAAATGCACAGATAGCATGTTTGCCATGCAGATTGATTCTTTCCAAAGCATCGCTTAAATATACTTTTGCCAAATCAACCTCTAATGCTGCGGCAGCTTCGCCTTTAATGCCTATTGTTTTTTCGACTCTCAACAGCACCGATTCGGCAGTAAAAATTTCGAGCAGCATGTCGGCAGCAGCAATGATAATTTCCTGTTGCTTTTCGAGGTCTTGCATGAATTTCTGAACGGCTGCACCCGCTACCATTAAAAAGGCTTTTTTGGCATTTTTTAAAGCGGCTTTTTCGGCAGCGAATAATCCTTCGGGCTGGCTTCCGAAATCGGGTACGCTCATCAGTTCTTTCTGAATTGCCATAGCAGGTGTCATTAAGTCAATTTCGCCTTTCATGGCCTTTTTAATTAACTGACCTACGGAAAGCAAACGGTTGATTTCGTTAGTTCCCTCAAAAATGCGGTTGATGCGCGAATCACGATAGGCACGGGCAACGGGCGCTTCTTCTGAAAAGCCCATGCCGCCATATACCTGCACGGCTTCATCTACTACATAATCCAACGTTTCAGAGCCTAATACTTTCAGAATGGCACACTCAATACTGTATTCTTCGGCAGCGGCTAATTTTGCTTCGTACTTGCTCATGCCGCCTGCTACGAGTGTTTCCACTTTATCGTTAATTAATCCTGAAGAACGGTAAGTAGCCGCTTCGGTGGCGTATAGTTTCACCGCCATTTCAGCTAATTTGTGCTGAATTGCCCCGAAACTTGAAATAGGCACTTTAAACTGTATGCGCTCGTTAGCATACTGAACAGCTACGGTTGCCGCCATTTTTGCGC
>CAYSGX010000437.1:0-2936 GCA_964430605.1 uncultured Chitinophagaceae bacterium | reverse complement strand
GCAATGGCAGGAACGTTGCGCTGCTTCGATGAAACGCTTCGTGAAACTATGCAGCAATTTGTTATCGCCACCGCCCAAACCATTGCGCAAGAAAATAACTGCGCTGCCGAAGTAAATATTTTAAAAGGCTATCCTGTATTGAAAAACGATGTGGCAGTTACCGAAAAAGCAAAAGCGTTTTCTTCCGAATATATTGGCGCAGAAAATGTTTTGGAATTGCCTGTAAGAATGGGTGCGGAAGATTTTGCTTACTACACGCAGCATATTTCCGCCTGTTTTTATCGCATCGGCACAGGCAACAGTTCAAAAGGAATTGTTTCAGGCATTCACACTTCCACTTTCGATATAGATGAGCAAGCCCTGAAAATTTCCACAGGAAATATGGCTTGGGTGGCGGTGTGTTTGTAATTGATTTATACTTTCAATTGAGGCTATGTTTACTTAAATTTGACCTATGTTTTTACAGCATTATTCCATACAAAAACTTAAAAACGAACTGTTGCATATTGTTTCATAACATGCCGAAAAACCTTTTAAGTTGTTTTTTTTCGGCTCAAGAGTAACGGGCAAAGGAGTAGATGAACGTTCAGATATTGACGTGGGATTTTCAGGACTAAAGGAATTGCAGGGAAAAGAAATCTCAGGTATTAAAGAAGCGATAGAAAATTTACCTACTTTATACAAAATTGATTTTGTTGATTTCAGCAAGGTATCGGAAAATTTTAAAAGCGTAGCGTTAAAACAAATAGAGCTTATTGATTAATGGAAAAACTTCAATCAATGTATCTTAAAAAGATTCAGCCCGCTTAATATTTCCCTACAAGCCCAATAGAGTAGTAAACATTATATTTGCAGCCACCTTTGAAGGGGCGAGTGTCGGGTGGCGCGTGGCGAGGGAAAAACATACTCTTATTTATTGTTAGAAATAATCTTAGGGAATTTTCTCAAATCATAAATCCGAAATCATAATTCATAAATGAAGAATATCTATCCCATATTTGAAAAATTACTGTCGCGTGAAGACAAAGAAAAGCAATTGAACCAAAAAGCGAAAGTAATTTGGTTTACAGGGCTTTCGGGTTCGGGAAAAAGCACTATTGCACAGCAATTAGAAAAAAAACTTCATGCCGAAGGCTTTTTCACTATGGTATTAGATGGCGATAATGTGCGTACAGGCATCAATAAAAATCTCGGTTTCTCGGAAGCAGACCGCTTGGAAAATATTCGCAGAATTGCAGAAGTAAGCAAGTTGTTTCTGAATTGTGGAGTAATTACGATTTGCTGTTTTGTAAGCCCCACTATTGAAATACGCGAATTGGCAAAACAAATTATAGGCAAGGAAGATTTTCTCGAAATTTATATCAATGCGCCTTTGGAAGTATGCGAGCAGCGAGATGTAAAGGGCTTGTATGAAAAAGCCCGCAAAGGCGAAATCAAAGATTTTACAGGCATTCATCAACCCTTTGAGCCACCTGTAAATCCTGAATTGGAAATTAAAACCGCTAATCAGACTATAGAAGAATCAGTCAATGAAATACATAATTATTTAATCACTAAAATTAAATTAAAGTCCTAAACTCTCCCCCTTTTTAAGGGGGAGTGCCCGAAGGGCGAGGGGGTTTATAAAACATGAATTATACTTTAAACCATTTAAAAGAACTCGAAGCCGAAAGCATTTTTGTGTTTCGTGAAGCGGCTGCGCAATTTCAAAATCCCGTGATGTTGTTTTCGGGCGGAAAAGATTCGATTATTATGAGCTACCTGGCAAAGAAAGCGTTCTTTCCCGCCAAAATTCCTTTTCCGTTAATGCACGTTGATACAGGGCATAATTTTCCTGAAACCATTGAATACCGCGATTGGTGGATTAACGAATTGGGCGCAAAGCTCGTAATCGCATCGGTGCAGGAAAGCATTGACAAAGGCAGGGTTACGGAAGAAAAGGGCTTCAATGCCAGTCGCAATACGCTGCAAACCGTTACACTGTTAGATGCCATTGAGCAGCATAAGTTCGATGCCGCTTTCGGTGGCGGCAGACGCGATGAAGAAAAAGCCCGCGCCAAAGAACGCTTCTATTCTCACCGCGATGAATTTGGTCAGTGGGACCCTAAAAACCAACGACCTGAACTGTGGAATTTGTTCAATGCCCGCAAGCATATTGGCGAGCATTTTCGCGTGTTTCCTATCAGCAACTGGACGGAATTGGACGTGTGGATGTATATCGCTGCCGAAAATATTCCGTTGCCTTCTATCTATTTTGCACATCAGCGCAAAGTGTTCAACCGCGATGGCGTGCTGTATGCCGATACGGAATTTATCAATAAGCGTCCCGAAGAATTGGTAGAAGAAAAAACCGTGCGTTTCCGCACCATTGGCGATGCAAGTTGCACAGGCGCAGTTGAATCTGACGCTTCAACTATTGAAGATGTGATTGCCGAAATTTCCGTGAGCAGAACCACCGAAAGAGGTGCAACCCGCTCTGATGACAGGCGCACCGAAACAGCGATGGAAGACAGGAAAAAGCAGGGATATTTTTGATTATTTATTATTATGACAACGCAAAAAATATCAGGCAATGAATATGCTTATAGCATAGCAATTCTGAAAGAAGAAAAAAACTATTGCTTTCAGATTTTAAGCCAACATAAAAAATCAAAACGGACATCAAGAATTACTAACCTGAATTTCATCTTGTCTGATATTGTTTCTGAAATAATGAATTATGAAGATGTAAACGATAGTTGGATTGATACGAATAAAAAGAAAGCAGAAAAATTATTTGAAACTGCAACCGAATGTTTTAAAAATCAAAAATGGATTGAACAACTTGAAGAAGCATTAGATGAAGATAGAATGTGTGGCGAGTGGGAAGGCAATTATTTATTGTAGAAGTATTTGATTTATGATTTAACCATTGAATTAAGGGAAACCCAAGTCCC
>CAYSGX010000436.1:0-2953 GCA_964430605.1 uncultured Chitinophagaceae bacterium | reverse complement strand
CTGCGCCACAGCCGCAATAGATGCCATTGCCTCGCCACGAAACCCCATAGTGCGAATGGCAAATAAATCTTCTATGGTTTTAATTTTTGAAGTAGCATGACGTTCAAAGCACATGCGGGCATCGGTTTCGCTCATGCCACTGCCGTTATCAATTACCTGAATAAGCGTTTTGCCTGCATCGCGGATAATAAGCGTAATGGCGGTTGCACCTGCGTCAACGGCATTTTCCAAAAGCTCTTTCACTACCGAAGCAGGGCGTTGCACTACCTCGCCCGCAGCAATCTGGTTGGCAAGGTTATCGGGTAAAAGCTGAATAATATCTGACATCAATAAATAGCTTGCACGAAGTTACGAAGATAGCGGGGAAGTATTTTTTGATGAATGAATTCAGCCTGAAACAAGAAAGGCAACCTTTTGAAAGTTACCTTCCTTATTTAATTGTTCAATCAACTTTATTAAATAATGGAATTGAATTAAAAGCCCGCGCATCGTGTGCAGGAATAATTTCTATTTCAGGATATCTTTTTTTAATGGCATACACTTTTTTAATATTATCCCGCACCGCTTTCCTATCGCTATCACCCAACAAGCTTTGTATAAAAGGTTTCTCTCTTAATAAAGTTATCCCTTCTGTTTGCCATGCCAAATCGCCAATAAAAGCGTAACGCTTTCCGTTAGGTAAATTAACAAATACTATAATAGAACCCGGTGTATGGCCCGAAGCCGAGACTATGACTACAGAGCCATCGCCATAATAATCGTAGCTCTCTGAAAAACCCAGGTAAGGCTTTTTTTCAAACGCATAAGTTTTATAGCGAGCCTCTATGATGCTGCGAGCCAGCGCACTCAGGTTGTTTTCGCTTTGAATAAATGTTAACTCATCGGGGCTTACAAGTATTGGCGTGTTTTCAAAATCTTCGGCACCGCTAACATGGTCCCAGTGGGCATGGGTTAACAATATTGCCTGAATATTATCCTGATTGTAGCCAATGGTTTTTAAATACTGTACTACAGAGTTTTGTGGTTCGAAATCGGTTGTTATCCTGAAATAAAAAGGCATAGATTCAAAATGCTTTTTCACATTGTTTCCAAAGCCCGCATCAATTAAAATATCGCCTTTAGGATGTTGAATTAATGCTGCCGACATTGAAAATTCCCTTTTATCGAAATAAGAACCCCCTCTGTAAGCAAATGCCGCACTGCGGTGGTTTACTCCGGTAGGAATCTGAAATAATTTCATGGTTTCGGGAGCCTGGGCAACAGGCAATGATTCGTTTAACGGGGCAGGTGTTTCAATATTAAGCGGCCAATGGTTAAACAAAAACAATCCGGTTATAACAAGCGTTAAACCCAAAATAAATTTCAAGCCGGTTTTCATGTTTTTTTCTATTTACAAAAGCAAGTTATACCAAATAACTTATAAAGTAGTCCGATACTTTCTGGTATAATGCCGTAGCAACAGCCGTTTAGGACAATGTAATTGGATTATTACGGCTGTGCTAACGGTATTACTTTTTATTTATACAAATAAGGCTCTTTATTATAAGTCATTCTATCCAAAAACCAAAATAGAAAATTTTTTAACAATGATGAGTAAGAGGCAAATTGGCTAACGTATGTTACAGGCTCATAATTACAAAACTGAACCATGAACAATTTCATAAATAACCATATTGCCTTTTACTATTTTGAAAGCTATTATCCAGTTTTTATAACGAATACAACTATACTTTCTTGAAGCTAATTTCTTATTGTTGCATATAGGATAGGAAACATGAGGCAAAGCGTATGTATTGATACGGCTGAAAAATTTATCTAACCAACGGTCGCCCGCACCAGCAGTATTTAATTCTTCTACATACTCGGCAATATTTTCTAAAACTTGTAGTGCCTTTTTGCGAATAACGATTCCCATACTACTTTTTGGAAATTCTTTTTAGCTGAAGTTTCTTTTTGATGCCGGCAACTGCATCTTCTAAAGCAATGGCTCTACCATGAGGGCGAGAGAGATATTCTTCCAGTTCAGCATTGGTAGCTTTTCTGCCAATACCCAAAGCTATATCGCGGGCAGATAATTTACGCGCCACATTATTAGGCGCCAAATCTGACGAAGATTCCTGCTGCGGCTTATAAGAATTTTGCTCTTTAAACATACTTTAAAAGTAATGATTATTTTGTTTTCTATCTTTCTTAGATGATGCTACTACATACTAAGGAAGCGTTTTCCTGATGGGTTGATTAGGTTGGGGTATTAAGCGCGGGCGTGGTCGGAGCGGACGCGCCAACCAGATTAGAAATAACATCTTATCTGATTTTTCAGTAAACAACCGCTAATGCTTCATGATTTTTTGCACTATCACTTTTCCGTTGCTCAGTTGCAGGTGGCAGAAGTATAAACCATTATTCATACCCGAAAGGGAAAGGGAGAATGAATTGACATTATTCAGCGACTCATTCGAGACAACGGTTTTTCCGGCAATGTCAATTATTTTAAGTGCAACTAAAGAAACCGGCCCGTTATTCAAGATGATATTTAATTGATGGCTCACCGGATTAGGAAAAATATTTAACCCGTTATCAAAAGCATATCTTGCCGATACAGATGTGATTTCACAATTATTAAAATCAGGGCTTGTTATTTCTAAACAGTTGCCGCAAGAATCGGTAATGGCAGTACCATTGCATATACCTGCGCAATCCAATAAAGCATTGCCGGCACAAACACCGGCACAATCAAATTGACCGCTTCCTCCACATACACCACTACAATCATTAGTAGCAGTTCCGAAGCAATTGCCGGCACAGTCTTTATTAGCATTGGGTATTTTTCCGGTGTTTCCACCGGCACATACTCCGCAATCATCAACAAATGCAGTTCCCCCGCATACACCGTTACAATCGGGCAGCGTAGCGCTGCCGCCACACACACCGTTGCAATCTACTACGGTAGTTC
>CAYSGX010000435.1:1919-2970 GCA_964430605.1 uncultured Chitinophagaceae bacterium | reverse complement strand
TAGATATTCAGTATGAATTTCCTTTCGGGTTTAAAGAAATGGAAGGCATTCACAGCCGTACCGATTTCGACCTGAAAAGTCATCAGGAACTGTCGGGTAAAAAATTGCAGTATTTCGATAATGAAATCAATCAAAGCTATATTCCTTATGTGGTAGAAACTTCTGTAGGCTTAAACCGAACATTACTTGCCGTAATTTGCAATGCGTATAAAGAAGAGCAGTTGGAAGACGGCAGCACCCGCACGGTGATGAACATACCGCCTTTCCTTGCGCCTGTAAAAGTGGCGGTGTTTCCGTTAATTAAAAAAGACGGCTTGCCTGAAAAAGCCAAAGAAATTCTGAGCCGTTTACGCTTGGATTTTCAGTGTTTCTATGAAGAAAAAGATACCATCGGAAAACGCTACCGCAGAATGGACGCTATTGGTACGCCTTATTGCATCACCGTTGACCACCAGACTTTAGAAGATAATACCGTAACCATAAGAGAACGCGACACCATGAAACAAGAACGTGTAGCTATTGCCGATGTCGAAAATATGGTAAGGGCAAAGGTTGATTGGAAAAACGCGATTTAAACTTTTACTGTTCAGGCTACTCGCTCGTTTGGCTGTTTATTTTAGCCTTAATGGAATCAATGCAATTCTGGCTTACAGGTTTTTTATCAACTTTAGTTTGCAAAAACTGCTTAAATGATTTTTCGATTTCTAACCGTGAAAGACAATAATTACACTTACTTATTTCTTCTAAAAAATGCTGCTCTTCGGCAGGAGTCATGCCCCCGTCTAAAGCAATACTTACCAGCTTCATTAAGCGATTGCAATTGTTTTCGTCATAATACTTATGCATACTTAATCAGTTTCTTTGTAACCTAAATTTTTAGCATAATCCTTTAAGGTGTCTTTCAGCATGTGCCTTGCACGGTGCAATCTCGACCTCACTGTTCCTATAGGGATATTGATAATTTTAGCAATTTCTTCATAAGAAAACCCTTCAATATCACACAACAGTATTACTGTTCTGAAATCTACCGGAAGGCTGTTAACAGCGCCTG
>CAYSGX010000435.1:1115-1909 GCA_964430605.1 uncultured Chitinophagaceae bacterium | reverse complement strand
ACCTCATCGCCCAACATGCCCTGAAAAATTTCCTGGCGCATATCTACCGTTCCCACATGCCTTGCATCTTCCTGGTCGTGCTGAAATACTACATCCTCATAGTCTATCTTGTTTGGCTCTTTAGATTTCTTACGGTAATCGTTAATAAAACCATTTTTCAGAATCTTAAACAGCCACGCCTTGGCATTTGTACCTTGCTCATACGAATCAATAAAACGATATGACTTCAAAAAAGTTTCCTGAACTAAATCATTGGCATCATCTTCGTTATAAGTAAGGTGGTAGGCGAAGTTGTAAAGGGCATCAATATGTGGAAGAAACTCGCGCTCGAAAAGCTCGTCTTTTTGGCGTTTTATCTCATTGATTTCTGTACTCACGCCATAAAAATAACGAATAGCCACCATATTTTATTAATTCGCGAGTACCGGCTGTAGGTTTCATTATTCATTTTAATGGCGCTATTTATAATTACGTTGATTAACAGATACAATGAAACAACCATTTTTAGCGTTATTTGCACCTGACTTTTTTTCAAAGAGGGGAAAATAGATTTTTTTGATGAAGGCTTTGCTACAGCGCAATAAAGATTACTTTGCTTATTTGGGGTTGATGATGATTGTGTTGGGGCTGCCTTTATCGCGCGCCATGATGAGTATCGGCATATTGATTTTAGTTGTTTTGGCAATGTTTCAGCCCGATTACAATACAAAGCTGATGCGTTTTCTACGGCTTCCTCCCTTTATTGCCATTACAGCCTTTTATTTATTAGTGGTAATTAGCGGCTTGTGGAGCGA
>CAYSGX010000435.1:0-1105 GCA_964430605.1 uncultured Chitinophagaceae bacterium | reverse complement strand
GCATACTTAAATGCCATAAGAATTAAACTGCCTTTTTTGTTTTTACCGCTTTCGCTTTATGTATTAATGCCCGTTAGCGAAAAAGCACTGTTTATTATTCTGAAAACATTTTTCTGGCTCATTGTCATTTGCTCGTTTTGGAGTGTGTTTTACCTGCTCATGAACTATACTGAAATAACCGCTTCTTATGCTTACGGAAAAGTATTGTTCACCCCCACTAATCATATCCGTTTCAGCCTGATGATTGTAATGGCGCTGGTAGTAGGCTATTATCTGCTGAAAAATAATTTTCTGGAGCACTCCTGGAAACAGAATGTGCTTGTGGCAGCCATGATATATTTAGTAGTGTTTCTGCATGTATTGGCAGTACGCAGCGGGCTGTTGGCATTTTACACAGCAGCAATAATATTTGCTGTTATGTATGCCATTGAACGAAAAAACTATGTAGTAATTGGCGCTGCATTTATATTTATTACGGCAAGCATTGCGTTAAGCATTAATCTTTCGCCTACATTAAATATGAAATATCACTACACAAAATATGAGATGCAGAATTATTTTGGGGGCAATTACAATATAGTGGGTTCAGATGTAAGACGCTTGCTTTCTATAAGAAGCGGCATTGAAGTGGGCAATGAAAATAAATTGCTGGGCGTGGGCTATGGCGATGTGAAAATGGAAACACACAAGCAATACGACAAGCTGTTTCCGCAAATACCCGAAGAGAATAAAAAAATGCCTCATAACCAATTTGTGTATGTCTATGCCGCATTAGGCATTATCGGGTTGCTGCTTTTTTTGGTTTCTTTCTTTCTGCCGTTATTTTATAATGGCGCATGGAAAAATATATTGATTATGGGTATTTCCATTATCACCTTTACTTCGTTTTTTTCAGAATACACTTTTGAGACACAGGTGGGTGTAACCTTTTATACATTGTTTTTACTTGTTCCGTTTTGCATACATTTGCAACAGCCTGTTTTCAAGAAAAGTAAATAGGGAGCATTTTGGTGTATGACAAATTGCACGTCAGAATTGATATGGTTCGACAAGCTCACCATGACATTAACCGAAGTTATTGTCACCCTTCGACAAGCTCAGGGTG
>CAYSGX010000434.1:0-2989 GCA_964430605.1 uncultured Chitinophagaceae bacterium | reverse complement strand
TGATTAAACTCCATGTGCCACCGTTTCCAATTGCATTTAAAGTTGTTTGAGTAGTGCATATAGATTGGTCTTCACCTGCATTCGCGCTGCCTCCACCCCATGAGGAAGTATCAGCAGGAGTAAAAACATTTTTAGTTACACTACTGTGCGGTGCTTTATTCTGGCTGTCAAAAAACAAAGATTGATTCGCTCTTGAAGCATCATAAAAATTTAATCCTGCACCATCATTACCAACATTACCCGAGTTAGATGTCTGATGCGAAAAATAATATTTTCCTGCACCGTTAATTGTCCCGCTGTTTGCGAAATCTTTACCCCTGAGCTGTGCCGCTGATGTTTGATAATAAGTGCCGCTGTTCTGAAAAAGATTATTTGGCAACCAAATAAAACCTTCGTTTCTGAAGTTAGCGGTGGAAGCATAAATAATGCCTCCCGAAATCATTATACAGTAATTTTTCACATTAGCGCTTCCTCCAAAATTTCCATTTCCATTAAACTGAAAAGTACCATGATTATTTATTGTTCCTGAAAGGTTATATGCACCCCCGATGGTAGCTTTTCCATTATTTGTGTAAACAGCATTGCTATGGTTCAGGTCTTTCTGCACAGTAACTACACCATCATTAGTAAAAGAAGAGTTGTTGTTTGAGAAATTATGCGCCCCGCCAATAGAAGCAGTACCACTATTTGTAATAACCGCACTGTTATGGTTTAAATCTTTTGCAATTGATAGTTGCCCGTTATTGGTAAAAGTGTTGTTGTTAGAAAGGTTGGCATTGCCTCCTGCGGAAGCATTTCCGTTGTTTATAAATGTTCCTCCGTTAAAATTCAAATCATTATTTATTGTAGCGTTTCCATCGTTAGAAAACAAAGTATTAGGGGCAAAATTCAAATTAGATTGGAGTATTATCACCGCGTCTTCATTATTATAAACTTTATTATTACCGTTCCAGTCCATGTTTAAGCCGTTAACTTTAAAATAGTTGTGGTTATGAAACTCCGAATTTTCCGACATATTCGCGTTATTAATTTCTACCGTTCCATAATTATAAATAATACCCTTCCAGCCATTTATATTATTAGGCTTAAAAGTAGAATTAGGGTTAACACATACAGAAGCTGTCGCATCTATACTGTTTATATTTCCGGTAAACGTACCTGCGTTAAAACAATATTTTTTTGTTCCGCTAACAGCAATATTGGCTGAACTGTTACCATTAATATTATCGGTGCAGCCGGTACATTGGGCAAATGAATTAAAGCTAAATAATTTAATAAAGATTAAACTTATGAGTAGCCTGAAATACATAGAAATGTAGTTTTAGAACATTTCTACGCAAAAACACCGTAAATGTTACGCTAAAGTGGCTAAGTTCTAATTAAAACAGCATCATGAATAAAGAGCTGATAAAGATTGTAAGCCGTTTGTCACTAAGAAGTCAGTCGGTCGATGTCTGCACGGTGGCCTGTCAGGGTTGCCGGTAATGTAAAACAACAAGAATCTTAATAAAATATTCAGATAATTTGTTTTTTTTCAATATGGTTTCTTTAAATTTATTGCCTGTAATATTCTCTCAATAAAACTTTCACTTATGTTTACCCAAGTGTTTTTGTTCAATAAGAAACGGGTTTTAAGTTTCGCAACTATTGTTTGTTGTGTGTTATTTTTTCAAACAACCTATTCGCAGGTAACCGGCAGCGATTCGGTTTGCACGGGTGCGACAGAAACATACAGTGTGCCTGTGGTGAGTGGCGCCAGCTATTCATGGGGTGTTACAGGCGATGTTTCCACAAGCCCGTTAAATGCCCCCACCGCAAATATTTTATGGGGGCCTGCCGGAACAGGGACAATTATTGTTACGGTGAATCTTCCTGATAATACACAGTTGTTTCACACACTTACGGTAAGCATTTATCCTAAGCCCACACCAGTAATTACGCATCCGCCTTATCCGGGCTGTTCGAGCAATGTAGTGCAAGGCTCAATTAATCCTGACCGGGATGATTCGTGTGAAAAAGTTTGTAAAAACGCCATAGTTACTTATTCCACCACACTGAATGCGGGTAGCGCTTATTTTTGGGTAGTGAGTGGCGCTGCATCTTTCACAGGGCAACTTACTAATTCAGTAACAGTTACATGGGATGCTACTTTAAGCGGCTCATTAATAGTGTATGAAACCAACCAATGGGGTTGTGTAGATTCGGCTGAATATTGTGTAGAGAAAGTAGATTTGCCTGTTGCCACTTTCACGCACCAGGCGAGCGTGTGTTTAAATTCCCCTGTTAATTTTCAAAATATTTCTACCGGAGCCATTTCTTATCAATGGTTTTTTGGCGATGGTAACACCTCAACTTCTTCCGCTCCGGTTGTTACACATAGCTACACCACTGCGGGCACTTACACCATTACTTTAATCGCCACCAATGATTGTAATTGCACCGACACCGCGACAAGCACCATTACGGTAGATGTGTTGCCCGGGCCTGATATTTTTTGTCCGTCAACGGTATGCGCTTTTGATACGGCAACTTATTCCACCAACGCAAGCGGCTGCACCTATAATTGGTTTGTTACAGGCGGAACAATTATCGGAGCTAACAATTTGCAAAGCGTTACCGTTCAATGGGGCGCGGGACAAATGGGAACGTTGGGCTTGGTGGTGTCGGGTTGCGTGGGCTTGTGCAGCGATACCACATTAATATATGTTCCTATTGTTCCCGCAACAGCAACCATTACCGGCCCTGCAAAAGTGTGCCCGGGCAGTTGCGAAACTTATTACCTGCCGAAATTCAGCGGGGCATCTTATACATGGAGCCTATCGGGTAATTGCGGCACAATAACAGGCGATACCACTTGTTGTGAAACAGTAGAAATCTGCTGGCCCGCCAACCCATTTATAAATTGTAACGATACATTAAAGGTAAATTATTGGGATGCCTTTCTGGGTTGTGGTGGCAGCGCGCCCTGATGATATATTGCGCGCTGCCA
>CAYSGX010000433.1:0-2992 GCA_964430605.1 uncultured Chitinophagaceae bacterium | reverse complement strand
ACCTGCAAGGCCCAGCCGCCCCGGAATCGTAGATGAATAGCTGATTGTAAATTTTTTCTCCTTTATTTTTTCTACATGATTAAAGCGCTCAAAAAAAACTTTAATTGCTGCTTTAATAAGACGCACACCGCCATAATATCCATGTTCTTTTATTTCATTAACTAAATCATCGGCATTCTGAAATTTCAACCTTTCTCTGCTGCAAGGTATTATTTCTATCATGTCAGATTCCTGCAACGCTACTTTTGCGTAAAAATTATTAAATACAAACGATATGGTTTTTCCATAGTAGCCGTCAGACGGGTTTCCGACAAGCGCTGCTCTGGGATATGAGATAGTTTCAATCATAAAAATGTTTGGAAAGATACATTACGAAGCCAATATAACAAGTAACTTTGAACCAAATTCCGTCAAAGAAAGTAATACATACTTCATGAATGTATCTGAAACTACAAAAATGCGTTTAAATCCTGAAAAAAATCGACAGGATTTCCCCATACTTCATCAAAAAGTAAACGGACATGATTTAGTATATTTCGATAATGCGGCAACTTCTCAAAAGCCCAAACAAGTTATTGAAGCAATTACTAATTACTACGAACAATACAACAGCAATATTCATCGTGGGGCGCATTACTTAGCTAACTATGCTACCGAGCAATATGAAAATGCAAGAAAGAAAATAGCGGCTTTTATAAATGCACATGATGAAAGAGAAGTAAACTTTGTGCGCGGCACAACCGAAGGCATTAATCTGATTGCTAACAGCTACGCCAAAAAGTTTTTGAAAGCCGGAGATGAAATTTTGATTTCGGGCATGGAGCATCACAGCAATATTGTGCCGTGGCAAATGGTTTGCGAAGCAACGGGTGCGGTATTAAAAGTTATTCCCGTTTTGCCCAACGGTGAATTAGATATGGAAGCGTTTAACAAGCTGCTTTCGGAAAAAACAAAGCTGGTTTCGGTGGTTTATATTTCTAATTCATTAGGAACTATAAATCCCGTTGAAGAAATAATTACAAAAGCTCATGCAGTTGGTGCAAAAGTTTTACTCGACAGCGCACAAGCTGCACCACATTACAAAATAGATGTTCAAAAACTCGATTGTGATTTTCTGGCGTTCAGCGGACATAAAATGTTTGCACCCACAGGTATTGGTATTTTGTGGGGAAAAGAAATTATTTTAGAAAGCATGAATCCCTACATGGGTGGTGGTGAAATGATTAAAGAAGTAACTTTTGAAAAAACCACTTATAACGATTTGCCTTATAAGTTTGAAGCAGGCACACCACATATCGAAGGTGGCATTGGTTTAGGTGCTGCCATAGATTATATCAACTCAATTGGTATTGAAAACATCGCTGCTGTCGAACAGGAGTTGTTGCAATATGGCAATGAAAAATTATCGCAGATAGAAAATATTCGTTTCATCGGCACGGCAAAAAACAAGGCGAGTGTAATTTCATTTTTACTGGGCAATGCGCATCCTTTCGATGTTGGTGTGCTGTTAGACAAAATGGGCATTGCCATTCGCACAGGACACCATTGCTGCCAGCCTTTAATGAAGCACTTTAATATTGAAGGTACTTGCCGTGCTTCGTTTGCGTTTTATAATACCAAAGAAGAAATTGATAAAATGTTCGATGCCTTGAAAAGATCTGAAAAAATACTATGTTAATTAATTTTGCATCATGAATGATTTAATCAAGAATAGTATTAACGATTTAAAACAAATGCTTAAACAGCATAATGTTAAACGTGCCTATGCTTTTGGTTCAGTTTGTTCTGATAATTTCAAAGAAAGTAGCGATATAGACATACTGGTAAAATTTGAAGAAGGCATGAAGCCCGAAGATTATAGCGACAACTATTTTAATTTACTGTTTACCCTTCAGAATTACTTTAAAAGAAATATTGATTTAGTTTCAGAAGCATCTTTGAGCAATCCTTATCTTATTAATTCTATAAACAGAAGTAAACAATTGATTTATGACTGAGGAATTAAAAAAGTATCTATAGGATATTAACGAGGCAATTAATAGAATTGAGAAAGCTACCGTTGCGCCAATGACTTTTCAGCAATTTTCAGAAGATGCATTTTTAATTAATGGTGTAGAGCGAAATTTTGAAATAATTGGGGAGGCTCTTAAAAGAGTTATTGCTATAAAATCAGATTTACCAATATCCAACATTCCGAAAATTATTGGAATGAGAAATATAATTGCTCATAATTACGATAAGGTTGAGGCAATAAATCTTTGGGGAACAATAAAAGGAATATTCCGGTTTTGAAAAATGAAGTGTTAAGTTTGTTGAATGAGTAGCATCAAAGAAACAGAAGAAGAAATTATCAGCGAGTTCAGCATGTTTGACGACCCGATGGACAGGTATGAATACCTGATTGAAATCGGAAAAAAAATGCCCGACTTAGCTGAAACATATAAAACAGAAGAAAATATTGTGAAGGGCTGTCAAAGTAAAGTTTGGCTACATTCTTATTTTAAAGATGGTAAAATTTATTTTGAAGCAGACAGCAATACCGTTATCACAAAAGGTATTGTAGGTTTGCTGGTAAGAGTATTGTCAGGTCAGAAACCAGATGATATTATTAATGCGGAATTAAAATTTATTGATGCCATTGATTTACGTTCACACCTGAGTTCTCAGCGCAGCAACGGGCTGAATGCCATGATTAAGCAAATGAAGTTGTATGCGATTGCTTTTAAAGCAAAAGATATAAAATAATACCACATACTGAAGCCTCTAATAACCTCCAAAGTATAGTCGTCAAGCTAACCATTGAATTTTCGGCTGAAATATAAAACAGTCTTCTCAGGTTTTAAAAACTACTTGTACGTGTTTAGCCCATTTTTTTGAAAAGATTTACCAAGAAAGCCTTCCAAGTTTTCTCGTACTTAATCCGTAGTGATGAGTTTAAAACCACAAGTGTTCGAAACATGAAAATTCGAGTCTTTTCTTTGCGGACTTTAGT